>JAURGS010000089.1 GCA_030833685.1 Rhodoferax sp.
CAGACCCTTATCTTTAAAGAACTGCTCCAGTTCACCCTCGAGCTTGAGCTGCTTTTGACGACCACTCTCGGCAGCGGCATCAGCGGCTTTCTGCACCGTGGCTTGTTGAGCTGGCGTCAGTTTGTCCCAGACTTTTTTGCTCAGGGTGATGTAGTTCAGGTCAACCAGATGGCTGGTCAGAACAATTTGCTTGGTGACCTCGAAGAACTTGGCGTCCCTATTGGTGGGCAGGGGGTTGTCCTGACCATCAATAGCACCTGTCTGCAAGCCGGTGTACACCTCAGTAAAGGCCATGGGCGTAGGGTTGGCGCCCAGCGCCTTGCCCAGGAACATCCACGCTTCAGAGCCGGGCATGCGCAGCTTCACACCCGCCAGGTCAGCCGGGGTTTTGATCATCTTGTCGGTGCGCAGGTTCAGCTGACGACGGCCAAGATACATCACGCTGAGCAACTTCACGCCCAGCTTGTCCTCGACTTTTTTCTTGTAAGGCTTAAAAAAGTCAGAATTGAAAACGCTGACCTGGTGCGCGGCATCGCGATGCACGTAGCCGGCCGAGAACACGCTGAATTCCGGGAAGAACTCAGAGAGCTCCTGAGCGGAAGCGATCGACATTTCCAGGTTACCGCGTGAAATCGCTTCGAGTTCTGTACCTTGTTTGAACAAAGACGCACTCCAATGCGGTTGTAAGGTCGCGAAGTCTTTGACAGCGGGCGCGAACACCTCGGTCAATGCCACCGCACGCTGATCAGTGGCGGATGCTGGCGACGACAGACGCAGCTTGATGGGTTCAGCAGCCACAGCCGCGCCGGCGGCCAACGCCAAAGCGCCCATGACAGCACCGGCCACGAATGTTCGGCGCAAAAAAGAAGTATTCATTGCAAGAGTCTCCGTAAAAAAGGACGTGGAACTTTGGGCCCAAGACATCCGTAGGCGCTCAAACCTAAACGCAAGCTTGATGATCGCATGGTATCACAAATATAATTTTGTACCGTACAGTTAATACTGTTTTTTTCTTTCATAATGCCCCTTCAAACTTAAAATATTTAGGGTAAACCCTAGTTTTCAGTAAAGCCTGCTCTGCAATGAAACAAACGGTACAAAAACTTATGGGTGACAAGGGCAGCCGTCGGGCGCCCAAACGTACCAACGATGCCGCACGCACCCGAAGCGACATTCTGTTGGCAGCCATCCAGGAGTTTGGCGAAAAGGGCTTGGACGGGGCGCGCGTGGATTCAATTGCCGCCGCAACGCGCACCAGCAAGCGCATGATTTATTACTACTTCAAGAATAAAGTTGGTCTTTATCTCGCCGCACTAGAGCACTCCTACAGCACTACTCGCGATGGCGAAGTGGCACTTAAGCTGGACTTGCTCAGTCCTGAGGCGGCGATACGCACACTGGTCACCGTGACTTTCGATCACCACCTTCAAGATGAGCACTATGTGCGCATGGTGATGTCCGAGAACATCAACCGTGGCCGCTATCTGGCGCAAAGCCAAAAAATCCAGGAACTCAACCGCCCAGCCATCGCGCTCATACGCGCGATTTACGAGCGGGGCGTGGCGAGCGGTGTTTTTCGTGAGGGCCTGGATCCTGCAGACATCCATGCCTCTATTTCGGCGCTGGCCTTTTTCAATGTCTCAAACCGGCACACCTTCGGTTTGATATTCAATCAGGATATTCAAGCCCCCGCCTATGTCGCCAACCGGCGAGAAAGCATTGTTCAGATGATTCTGCGCTACATGGCCAGGACAGCGACGCCATGACCTTACACCAGACACCACTAAGGCCAACCCGCATCGCCGTGGCAGGCGCTGGCCTGATAGGTCAAGCCCACCTGCGTGTGCTGGCCGCCAATACCCAAGCCACCATTAGCGGCATCGCTGATCCGTCGCCCGCCAGCGCACAGCTGGCCAAACAGTACGGCGTACCCTGGTACGCCAGCTTGGGTGAACTACTCGAGCAGGACCAAGCCGACGGCGTGGTTCTGGCAACGCCAAACCAGCTGCACGTCGACCAAACTCTGCAGTGCGCCCAAAGAGGTGTGCCGGTCTTACTGGAAAAGCCTGTAGCCACCTCAGTCGCCGAAGGCAAGCGGCTGCTTGATGCGGTGACATCCGCTCACGCCAAGGTGCTGGTAGGCCATCACCGTGCGCACAGCCCCATCATGGCTTTGGCGCGCGAGGTGGTTGCCGCAGGCCGGCTGGGCAAGCTTGTGGCTGTGCAGGGCAGCGCCACCTTTTACAAGCCCGATCACTATTTTCAAGAGGGGCCCTGGCGCACCAAGGCAGGAGGCGGGCCGATCCTGATCAACATGATTCATGAGGTTCATAACCTGCGCATGCTGTGCGGAGAAATCATTGCCGTGCAAGCCTTTGCCTCCAGTGCCAGCCGGGGCTTCGAAGTGGAAGACACCGTGGCTATCAACCTGCGATTTGACTCCGGTGTCCTGGGCACTTTTATGCTCAGCGACACAGCGGCCAGCGCGCGCAGCTGGGAACAAACTGCGCAAGAGAACAAGTCTTACCCCAGCTATGACGACGAAGACTGCTACACGATCAGCGGAACAGCGGGCACCCTGGCGGTTCCCACGATGCGACTCAAATACTATGCCGATCCCAGCGCGCGCTCCTGGTGGAAGCCGTTTCAAACCGAGGTGCTGGCGTTGACTCGCGAAGACCCTTTAGAGCGACAAATGGCGCATTTCATTGCCGTCATCCGGGGCAATGCTGAGCCACTGGTGAGCGTGCGCGACGGGCTGCAAAATCTGCGCGTCACCGAAGCGATCGGTCAAGCCGTTCGCGCGGGAAAAACTATTTCGATTTCAAGCTAAAAGGATTGACACATGAAAGTTCTCATGCTCCACGGCATCAACCACAATATGTTTGGCAAACGCGACCCCAAACAGTACGGCACGATCACGCTCGACGAGATCAACGCCAAGCTCACGGCGCTCGGCGGCGAGCTTGGGGCCGAGATTCAAACCTTCCAAACCAATGACGAAGGCGCCATGTGCGACCGAATCCACCAGGCCTATTTCGATCAGGCTGACGCAGTCCTCATCAATGCTGGTGCCTGGACGCATTACAGCTATGGCATCCGGGATGCCCTGGCGGTACTGACCTGCCCTGTTGTGGAATTGCACATGTCCAACATCCACGCCCGCGAGGCCTTCCGTCACCACTCGGTGATTGCCGAAATCGTGATGGGCCAGATCTGTGGCTTTGGCGCCGACAGCTACCTGTTGGCCCTGCGCGCCGGCGTTTCTGCCGCCAAGGCTAAAAGCTCCGCCTGAAGCCTGTACTCAACCCAGTCATCACCTGTCATGCGCATCGACGGCCACACTGAGATCATCGCGCACATCGGCTACCCCACCCACGCCTTTCGTGCGCCGTTGATCTACAACCCTTGGTTTGCCAAAGCGGGTATCAACGCGCTGGTGGTGCCCATGGGCTGCCAGGCCAGCGACTATGCCCCGCTGCTGCGCGCTGTTTTCAGCTTGAGCAATATCCGCGGCGCGCTGATCACCATGCCCCACAAGGTCAGCACTGTCGGGCTGCTTGACGAGGTTCTGCCCGGCGCGCAGATTGCTGGCGCTGTCAATGCGGTACGCCGTTTAGCCGATGGACGACTGCAAGGTGACATGTTCGACGGCGAAGGCTTTGTGCGTGGACTGCGGCGCAAAGGCTTTGAGCCCAAAGGTCAAAGCGCACTCGTGCTGGGTGCCGGTGGTGTCGGCAGCGCCATCGCCGCGTCGCTGGCCGCCGCCGGCGTGGCGGCGCTCAAACTATTTGACCTGAACCCACAGGCAGCCCACGCTTTGCGCTCCAGGTTGCTGCAACATTACCCCGATCTGAAGGTCAGCGTGAATGACGCCGATCCCGCAGGCCTTGGCCTGTTGGTCAATGCCACACCGCTGGGCATGAATGCGTCAGACCCCCTGCCCATCGACGTCAGCCGGCTGGGCGCTGACACCTTTGTGGGCGAGGTGGTCATGAAAGTCGATATGACGCCGTTTCTCAAAGCTGCGGTGCAAAAAGGGTGCCGGGTGCAGATTGGTTCGGACATGCTGTTTGAGCAAATCCCAGCGTATCTGGAGTTTTTCGGCTTTTCGGCGCCCACACCGGACGAGCTGCGCCAGGTGGCACTGCGCTGAAACTGCGCCAGGCCCGGCAACCGAGCGCACTGGCGCACAATTGACCACTTCCTTTATTTTCAAGTAAGCAGGTCATGACTTATTCATTTCTGGTTTTTCTTCACCTAGCGGGCGTCATAGTCTGGGTGGGCGGTATGTTTTTTGCCTACTATTGCCTGAGGCCAGCCGCAGCGGCTGAGCTGGCGCCACCCCAGCGCCTGCCCCTGTGGCGGCGCACCTTTGCTCGCTTTCTGCCCTACACCGCCGTGGCGGTGATCGCTATCGTCTTCTCGGGCGGCACCATGCTGGCCCAGGTGGGCATGCGCAATGCACCAACCGGATGGCATGTGATGCTGGGCCTGGGGCTGCTGATGGCGGTGGTTTTTGTGTACGTGTATACCTACCTCTACCCCAAGTTGTGCCGCGCCTGCGACCAAAGCGACTGGCTACAAGCGGCCCGCGCCCTGGACCGAATTCGCCACATGGTGGCCGTTAACCTGGGACTGTCCATCCTGACGCTCGGTTCTGCTGTTCTGTGGCGCTAAGCGACGAACCTCATCGGGTAAGCATGAGCCGCAGCTTGCCCGAGCGTCAAATCAAGCGCTACAGGTAAAAGCGGCCGCGCACTTGCAGCGGGTCAGGCGGCTTGCGCGATCAATTGCGCCACAGCCGCAGTGAGCTTTTTGGCATACGGTACGTGCAAAAACTCGTTGGGGCCGTGCGCATTGCTCTGAGGTCCGAGCACACCACAGACCAACATTTGCGCTTTCGGAAAGCCCTTGGAGAGCATGTTCATCAAAGGGATCGTGCCCCCTTGGCCGATATAGCCACAAGGCGCGCCGAAGTGGCTTTGCGAGGCTGCATGAAGCGCTTGCTCAAACCAAGTCGCGGTTTCTGGCGCATTCCAACCTGTGGCGGCATGTCGAGGCTCAAATGTCACCCGCGCCTGGTACGGTGCGTTGTCCTCCAACAATGCTTTGAGGCGTTGCGTGGCCTGCGCCGCGTCGACTGTTGGCGGCAAGCGCAGGCTTAGCTTGAATGCGGTGTAGGGTCTGAGCACATTGCCCGCATTTTGCAGATCTGGAAAACCGTCAGCGCCAATCACGCTGAGCGCCGGCAGCCAGGTCCGGTTCAGCAAAGCCTGTACCGGGTCGGTGGTGGTGGGCAGCACACTTTGCACCGAGCCATCACAGTCGTAATGCGCCCACGGAAAACGCTTATAAATTTGCTCGCCCAAAATGCCTGCGGTCTGCGCCATCTGTGCCATGCGCTGCTCGGGAACCTCGCAGTAAAAGTCTGGCGGAAGCAATCGGCCAGTGGCACTGTCTTCAAGGCGCTCAATGAGCTGGCGCATGATGCGAAAACTTGAAGGCACAACACCACTGGCATCCCCAGAGTGCACGCCTTCAGTGAGGACCTCAACCTTGAGAATGCCGCCAGTCATGCCGCGCAAGCTGGTGGTCATCCATAGCTGATCGTAATTACCCGCGCCCGAGTCCAGGCAAATCACCAGCCCGACATCGCCCATGCGGTCTTTGAGCGCATCCACATAGGGCAACAAATCCGGCGAACCGCTCTCTTCGGATGTTTCAATCAAGCCCACGATACGCGGATGCGCCGCGCCCTGACGTTTGAGGGCCTGTATCGCCGCCAACGCAGCGTAGACGGCGTAACCATCATCCGCGCCGCCGCGGCCGTACAGCCGTCCGTCCTGGTACTTGGGCGTCCATGGGCCCAGGTCAGAGCGCCAGCCGGTGAACTCCGGCTGTTTGTCCAGATGACCGTACATCAAAACCGTCTGCCCCTTCAGGGGTCCACTGGAGGCCTGCGCATTGGCGCCTGTGCTGGCTGGCACTTCAAAAAACAGCACCGGCGTGCGCCCATCGAGCGTGATGAGCTCCAGGCGTAAGCCGTCGACTTTTTGCGCCTCGACCCATTGCGCCGCATCGCGCACCACCGCCTGGATATGTCCATGCTGAGCCCAATTCGGATCGAAGGTGGGCGACTTGGCAGGAATTTCAATGTAACGGCGCAGACAAGTCAGCAGCTCTTCATCCCACTGACGACTGACCTGCGCCAGCAATTGTTCAGTGTTAATCGCTGTAGGGGGAAGCGGTGCGTTCATAGCTGATCTCCAAGACAGGGCCCGGCTGCGGTCGGTGGGAAGCAGATGATGCCACGCTTGGGCTCTTGGCGCAGCAGGCTGAGGCAAAATCAATTCGATCAATCCCCAGCGCTGCCACCCAATACATACCTCATGCCAGATCTCGCAGACATCAACCACCGGTTTGCGCTGCCAGACCACCTGCATTTCGAGCGCGGCCCAGGCGAGCTGCTGTTTGCTGCCGTGCGCACCGAACTGGTCAGCGCACGACTTTGCCTGCAAGGCGCACACCTAACCGACTGGCAACCCAGGGGTCATAAGCCCGTCATCTGGCTTTCGCCCAAAGCAATCTATGCGCCGGGGCAAGCCTTGCGCGGTGGCGTACCGGTGTGCTGGCCCTGGTTCGGTGCTCAGGCGGGTGGGCCAGCACACGGATTTGCGCGCACGCTGACATGGGCCGTGAGCAGCAGTGCCCTCAACGCAGACGGCTCAGTTCGTCTACAGCTGGGCCTAGTGGACAACGCCCAGACGCGAGGCATCTGGAACCACCGTTTTACCCTCTGTCTTGAATGCACGATCGGGGCTACGCTGACGCTCAAGCTCACCACTGTCAACTGCAGTGACACGACCATGACCCTGACCCAGGCTTTGCACAGCTATTTTGCAGTGGGCAATATTGAAGCCGTGGTGGTGCATGGCCTTGAGAACTGCGCCTACCAGGACAAATTGCGTGGCTTTGCCTGGGATCACCAGCGCGGGCCAATTCGGTTCGCACAAGAAACTGATCGCATCTATGTCGACAGATCAGCCCAGTGTGTGATTGAAGACCCCAGTTGGGATCGTCGCCTCCACATTGCCAAAACGGGCAGCGCCTCAACCGTCGTGTGGAACCCCTGGCGTGAGCGCGCGGCCACACTCACCGACATGCCAGCTGAGAGCTATCGAGACATGCTGTGCGTAGAAACCAGCAACGCCGGGGACGATCAACTACAAATTGCACCAGGCGCGCAGCACGCCCTCAGCGCGCACATCAGCGTCGAAACAATATCATCCTGAAATGCTGCCTCAGCTTTGGCTAATCAGGTCTGAGCCGGCCTGCGCAGTGAGCTGATAGACAGACGTGCTGGCCAGCCCATTGGGCCAAAAGCGCACCACACGACCCTCGTGCAAGCCAAAGCTGTCAATCACGCGCATGCCATGGCGGTGCGCCAGGACGCCAAAGTCGACGTAAGTGCCCACGCGAATATTGGGCGTGTCGTACCACTGATAAGGCAAGCGCCGCGTCACGGGCATGCGCCCGCGCAAAACACTCAAGCGATTCGGCCAATGCGCAAAATTGGGAAACGCCACCACGCCGATTCGGCCCACCCGAACGGTTTCGCGCAACATCACCTCGGCATTGCGCAAATGCTGCAAGGTGTCGACCTGCAGCACCACGTCAAACGACGCATCATCAAACATGGAGAGCCCCTGATCAAGGTTGAGTTGCAGCACATCAACGCCGCGTTGCAGACACGCCAAAACATTCGCGTCATCGAGCTCAACGCCGTAACCTGTGCAGCCACGTGCGCGCATCAGGTGCTCGAGCATGGCACCGTCGCCACAACCCAGGTCAAGCACGTGCGAGCCGTAGGGAACCAACTCGGCAAGCGTGCGCAAGGTCTTGAGGTCACTCATGCGCTGACCTCGATATTTTTGAAGTAGGCCCGAACAGCAGCCAGGTAGCGCGCATCGTCAAGCAAGAATGCATCGTGGCCATGCGGTGCGTCGATCTCGGCATAACTGACCTTGCGCCGGTTATCCAACAAGGCCTTGACGATCTCGCGACTGCGCTTGGGTGCAAAGCGCCAGTCGGTCGTGAAGCTCACCATCAAAAAGTTGGCCCGCGCGCGCGCCAAAGCTCTGCTCAGATTGCCATCAAAAGCGGCAGCAGGATCAAAATAATCCAGGGCACGCGTGATCAGCAAGTAGGTATTGGCGTCGAAATATTCAGCAAATTTGTCGCCTTGGTGACGCAAGTAGCTTTCGATTTGAAATTCAACGTCCTGGGTACTGAATTTATAGGGTGCAGCATCGTCGGGCGCGACACCTGTGCCCTGACTGGCTTTACTCAAGACCGCGTCACGCAGCTGACGACCAAATTTTTCATTCATCACATCATCGCTGAGGTAGGTGATGTGCCCGATCATGCGCGCAATGCGAAGGCCGCGCTTGGGTACTGTGCCGTGCTGGTAAAAGTGGCCGCCATGAAAATCCGGATCGGTCACGATGGCCCGGCGCGCCACTTCATTGAACGCAATATTCTCGGCCGTCAGGTTCGGTGCGCTGGCGATCACCACTGCGTTTCGAACCCGCTCAGGATACTGCAGTGCCCAGCTCAGCGCCTGCATTGCGCCCAGGCTGCCACCCATGACTGCTGCCAGGCTCTCGATGCCCAAGGCATCAAGAAGCCGCGCCTGGGCATTGACCCAATCTTCCACGGTGACCACCGGAAAGTCTGCGCCGTAAATACGCCCTGTGTCAGGGTTGGTATGCATAGGACCGGTCGAGCCAAAGCACGACCCCAGGTTATTCACCCCAATCACAAAGAATCGGTCGGTATCCACCGGCTTGCCCGGGCCAATCATGTTGTCCCACCAACCCAGCGACTTGGCCTGCCCCTCGTAAACGCCAGCCACATGATGATCGGCGTTGAGGGCGTGGCAAACCAGGACTGCATTGGAGCGCTCAGCATTGAGCTGCCCGTGGGTCTCGTAGCGCAGCATGTAGTCGCGCAGGGCAGCGCCACTGCGCATCGGCAGGGCGGCTTCAAAACGCATGGTTTGTGGCGAGGCAATCAACATGGCAGGCAAGTTCGTTTAGGCCAAAAAAAACCCAGCTGAGCGCGTCACGCAGCCGGGTGATCATCGTCGAAACACAAGCCTGTTTAGCTGAATTTCGGAGCTGGTTGAACCCCGGCGCCCGCAATCTGGATCAAATCGACGCGTTGGCCGTAGTATAAAACCTCGCTCACGGCTGCACATGCGCGGCGCGCCAGCAGGGATCATCGGGCGCGGGCAATATGCGCTGGCCCTGACGCACGATGCTCAGGGCTGCACGGCGTAGCCCTTGAGCTGCAAGGTGGCCAAAGCCATGACCTTGGCCGAGTCCACTAACTCCTGGATACCCACGTACTCGTTAGGCTGGTGGGCCAGCTCCAGAATGCCGGGGCCATAGGCAATGCAATCGCGCAACTTGCCGGTTCGAACAATGTGTTTTTGATCGTAAGTGCCAGGGCTGGCAATGTAGCGGGGTTCGCGCCCC
>JAURGS010000008.1 GCA_030833685.1 Rhodoferax sp.
CCCAGGCTCTCGAGTGCCCGGGCGCGCCAAGCGTCACCATAGATACGCAGCGAGTGCGCGCCTAAAAAAATCACGAGTCCAAAAATAAGATACGCCATGCGCGTGTGTCGATCAGTTTGGCGGGGCGCCGGTGTGCTCGGGCGGGCGCAATCGGATCGGCGCTGCCTTGGTCTGGTCGTAGCCCTTGCGGTTGCGGTAGGCGTGGGCAATCTGAGCCATATCCGTTTGTTCGTCCCCAGACAAGTTCAGGTAGCTTTCGATGCCGGCCCGGCGCGTGCCGTAGTCGATGTAGGCCAGCCCGATGGGCACCTTGGCCGCCAAAGCCAAGCGGTAAAAGCCCGAGCGCCAGCGATCGGTCAGTCGACGCGTACCTTCAGGCGCAATGACCAGCAGCATTTGCTCTTGCTCGAGCATGGTGGCCGTTAGCCGCTCGATAAAGCCGCCGGTCGATGTTCGGTTCACCGGTATACCGCCCCAGCGCCTGAAGAGCCAGTTAAAGGGACCGATAAACAAGGTGTGCTTGCCCACCCAGTTCAAAGGCCAACCTGATGCCCACAGCACCAGAATGCCCCAGACAAAGTCCCAATTTGAAGTGTGTGGGTAGACGATGATCACGCAGCGAGGGCTCGGTGGCGTGGCAATGTGGTAGCCCCAGCCGAAGCGGGCCAGTATCCAGGCTGCCCAGCGCCGAGGCTTTAAGCGAAAGCAGTGTGGGGGATTCCCGCTAGAGAAAACGTTCATGGCCAAATGCTAACCGCAAGCCTGGAAGAAACCCCAAAAAACCCAGCGTGGCAGATGGGCGCGGGCACAAGCAATCGGCATCCCTTAACCTTTGCACCTGCGACACCTGGCCTTCGGATGACTTATTCCGATTTGGCGTTATTGGCAACTAACCAGGCGACAACCTGTTCGCACAATACTGCTGGCGCATCGCAGGCGTTGACTTTCAGGACGCCAACCTCATCCTCTGGGCTTTGCAGCGTTGCAAACTGGCTGTCGATAAGACTGGGGTTAAAGAAGTGCGCAGGGCGGCTTTTGACGCGCACGAGGGCTTGCTCGCGGCTCAGGTCCATGAAGACAAATCGAAGCCCCGGCGCTGCTCGTCGCAGGCGATCGCGGTAACTGGCTTTTAGTGCAGAGCAGGTCAGCACAGCCGCCTGTGGGGCCTGGTGCAACTGATCGCCCAAAGCGTCTAGCCACCCTGCCCGATCCGCATCGGTGAGCGCGATACCCCGATTCATTTTTTGTCGGTTGCTCGCGCTGTGGAAGTCGTCGCCTTCGATGAGTGTCATGTTCAGGCGCTTGGCTACGGCCGCTGCCAGACTTGACTTGCCGCAGCCGGCCACACCCATGAAGACAACATGGGGGAACGACGATTGCGCTGGTGCTGGCATGCGCGCTCAGGCGCCCATCGCGTCGAGTTCGCGGCGGGTGGGCAGGCCGTCGCTGTCGCCGGGAAACTGAACCACGCGAGCACCGATGGCGTTGCCGCGCTGTGTGGCTTTTAGCAGGCTTTGGCCTCCGAGCAGGGCCGACAGTACCCCAACAGCAAAACCATCACCCGCGCCGACCGTGTCGACCACTTGCCTGACAGCCACACCGGGCACATGGGCGCTGAAGTTTTGACTGGCACAGTAAGCGCCGCTGGCGCCAAGCTTGACAAAAACCGCACCCACCCCTTTGCTGAGGTACCAGTCGCTGATCGCCTGTGGCGTGTCAAGCCCAGTGAGCAAGCGGCCCTCATCAATACCAGGCATGACCCAGTCGGCCAGCAAGGCCAGTTGTTGGATGCAGGCAATCATGTCCTTTGGACTGGACCACATGCGCGGTCGCAGGTTGGTGTCAAAAGACAAGGTCTGGCCTCTGCCGCGGGCTTGTTGTGCGAGCGAGAGCATCACCTGGCGCGCATTCTCGGAAACACCAGCAAACACCCCGCTGAGGTGGATGTGCCGCGCGCTGGCACAAAAATCAGGGTCCAAGTCTTCAACGCTTAAATGGCTGGCCGCCGAATTGCGTCGGAAATATTCAATCGCGGGGTCGCTGCCATCAGCGCTGCGGGCTTTGAGCATAAAGCCAGTGCTGTAGGGCGCTCGGGGCAGGACTTGGCTGTGGTCAATGCCTTGCGCGGCGATGGCCTGGCTCAGATAGCGACCGAAGGCGTCATCACCAACCCGGCTTATGTAGGCAGTTTTGAGTCCAAGGCGCGCAAGCCCTGTGACAACGTTGAACTCTGCGCCAGCAACGGTGCGCTCAAATGAAGTGACATCCTCGAGTGCGCCAGCTTGCTGAGCGACAAACAGAACCAGTGGCTCGCCCACCGTCAGAACGTCAATGACCTTGCCCACTTCGGCTTATTCAAAGTCCAAGATAACTTTCATGGCCTGCGAGCGGTCCGCTGCCAACGCAAACGCCTTGCCTGCATCCCGAAATGGCAGCGTGGCCGAGACCAATGACTTGATATCTACCAACCGTTTGTTCAAGAGTTCGACCGCTACGCCGAATTCTTCGTGAAACCGAAACGTGCCACGCACGTCGAATTCCTTGCCGACTACGGTGTTCAGCGGCAAAGTTGCTTCGCCGCTAGAGAGGCCAGCGAGTACCAGTACCGCGCGAGGTCGCAGCACGTCGAAGGCTGCGCGCTGGGCCTGCTGGCTGCCGCTGGCCTCGAGCAGCACATCAAAATAGCCTTTGTCCTTGGCGAAAGGGCTCAGCGCATCGCTGTTGCTGGCGACATTGAGGGCCTGATCGGCGCCGATTTTCAAGGCCTTGCGCAGTGGCTGATCGATCAAGTCGGTGATCACAATTTCCGCGGCGCCTGCGCGGCGCGCGGCAATGACCATCATCGCGCCAATCGGGCCACAACCGGTGATTAAAACCCGCTTGCCTAGCAAGGGCCCAGCCCGGTTGACCGCATGCAGCGCCACAGCCAGAGGCTCGGCCATGGCGCCTTCTGCATCGCTGACATGCGCCTCAAGCTTAAAGCCTTGAGCGGCGTTGACCACAATCTCTTGTCGAAACGCCCCTTGCACGTGGGGCATGCGCATGGCGCTACCCAAATAGCGCATTTCCAAACAATGGTTTTGCAAACCGAGTTGGCAAAAACGGCACGACCCGCATGGGTGGCTGGGATTGATGGCAATTCGGTCACCCACTTGCAAGCCTTGAACATCATCAGCCACCGCGCTAACAACACCAGAGACTTCGTGGCCGAGCACCATCGGTTGTTTGACGCGCACGACACCGAAGCCACCATGTTGGTAGTAATGCAGATCCGAGCCGCAAATACCACCGTTGCGCACCCGAACGCGTACCTGCCCTAGAGCCATGTCCACATGCTCAATGGCTTCGATGCGCAAATCACCAGCGGCGTGAATAACCAGAGCTTGCATGTTGCGACCTTTTAAAAGCAGGGAATGAATTTGAGCCCGCGCGGGGCAAATTGGCAGACGTCGGGCTTAAAGCACCGACAGCCAGCCCCCGTCCACATAAATAATTTGGCCATTGACGTAGTCGGACGCGGCCGAGGCCAGAAACACGGCCGTGCCGATTAGCTCATCGGGTTGCCCCCAGCGCTGGGCAGGATTGCTGCTTTTGACCCAGGCGTCAAACTTCGGATCGTTGACCAAGGCCGTATTCATCTCGGTTTGGATGTAGCCAGGTCCGATGGAATTGGCCTGGATGTTGAACTGCGCCCATTCCGCGGCCATGGCGCGCGACAACATTTTGATGCCACCCTTGGCTACGGTGTACGGCGCAATCGTGGGCCGCGCGGCTTGGCTTGTGAGCGAACCGATGTTGATGATCTTGCCACCTTGCTTGCGCTCGATCATGCGCCGCGCGGCGCATCGTCCCACTAAAAAAGCGGCGGTCAGGTTGGTGTCCAGCACACGCTGCCAGTCCTTCAGCGCCAGGTCAACCATGGCTTGGCGGTGCTGGATGCCGGCATTGTTGACAAGGATATCGACCCTCACGTGTTGCGCATCCAGCTCTGCAAATGCGGCCTCGACACTGGCTTCATCGGCAACGTCAAAGGTTTGACCTGTTGCCTGCAAGCCAAGGGATTGAAGCTCGTTGACTGCGCGGCTGACGTCATCGGCTTTTCGGCTGTTGACAATGACCTTGGCCCCGGCTTCGGCCATGCCGCGTGCCAAGGACCAGCCAATGCCTCTGGACGATCCGGTGATCAGCGCAGTGCGGCCCTGTAAATTGAACAATTGGGGTGCTTTGATTTGGGTCATAGCCCTTACTGTACTAAAGGCGCAGCGTTAGCCAAGGCGATGGCCAGGCACGCCATCAAAAAAAACGGGGCGACCTGAACTGGCCGCCCCCTTGGTGTTGACGCCGCTAGCTTCCTGAGCATGCACCGAAGCCCTTTGTAGCCCGGGATGTGCGGCTCACCCTAGCTGCCGACTCAAACTTTGACCCGACGGTTTTTTCCAAGGCTGGGGCGCGATCGGTTTGGGCAGTGCAAACCGCCAATCAGCGCCTGCGAAGACCCAGCATCATGACGCTGCCCACAACAATCAATGCACCGACCAGCTGAATAGATGCCACGGTTTGCCCCAGCAGCAACCAGGCCAATGCCAGGGCAAATACCGGCTCTACATTCATGATGGCCGAATTGCCGACCACGCCCAATCGGGGCAAGAGCGTAAACATCACGCTGAACGCAACGCCGTAAAAAAGCGTTAATGCTGTGAGGCCTCCCCAGCCCGTGGCGTTTGTCGGCAAGTGAAAGCCGCCATGCAACAGCACAGCCACGAGCGCGACCACACCGGTGAAAGCCAGCGTAACGGTTGTGCGAAGCTGCGGGTCGATATCGCCGGCGTTTTTTTGGGTCAGCACCAGGGCCAAGGAAAAGCTGGCAGCAGCGCCCAGTGCAAAGATAACCCCAACCCCAATGCGCGCCCAATGGGCCGATACGCTCAGGCCAGAGGCAGCGCCCACGACATCCAACGCCAGTGCCAAACCCAGCAGAATGACCGGCATGGCTACAAGTAAAGCCCGTTCGGGCTTTTGACCATAAAGTGCCCGCGCCCAAAAAGCGGTCCAGATTGGATAGCTGTTGAAGGCCAGCAATGCCAGGGCGACCGGAAGCCGCGCCACAGCGGAATAAATGCAAAAACTCTGAATACTGATCAGTGTGCCCAGGGCCATCAGAAGCTGCCATTGGGCCACGCTAAGCCGCCACGGGCGATTTTGCGCGAGCAACAAAACAGCAATGACGGCTGCTGTGACGGCGCTGCGAAAAAATACGGCCGTGCTCACGTCCACGCCATTGTCAAAAGCCAGGCGGGCGGCTACATGGTTGGCGCCAAATAAAAACGCCAGACCCAGCAGCGTGATAAAGGCCGCGCTGCTCAGGGCGCGCTGGGCGCTGCTCATGACAGCGACTTAGGGCTCAAGGTTCAGACCCGGACACACTACACGTCAATATTGCCCGCCTGCAGCGCGTTGTTCTCGATGAACTCGCGCCGGGGCTCGACCTCATCACCCATGAGCATGGTAAACACACGGTCGGCCTCAATGGCGTCGTCAATCTGCACGCGCAGCAGGGTTCGAACCTGGGGGTCCATGGTGGTTTCCCACAGTTGCTCGGGGTTCATTTCGCCCAACCCCTTGTAGCGCTGGCGGCTGGTTGCGCCCTCAGCCTGGGTGATCAGCCAGGCCATGGCCTCGCGGAAATCATTAACCTTTTGTTCTTTTTGACGCTCGCCCTCACCCCGCATGACTTTGGCGCCTTCACCGAGCAAACCGCGGAAGGTGTTGGCGGCTTCGGCCAATGCACCGTAGTCGGCACCGTGTACGAAATCTTGCGTAATGACGCTGCTCTTGATGTTGCCGTGATGCCGGCGGCTGATGCGAAGCAATGGCTTGTCCGAGCGAACATCGAATTCACTGGCAACTTCAGCATCAGGCAAATGATTTTGCAAGGCCAGGGCGCTGTTGTCGGCGTCGGCCATGGTGTCCAGATTCAAGGCCACGCCGTCGGCAATCGACTGCAGGGCAGCCGCGTCCATGAAGTGGCTCAGCCTGGATACCACCGCCTGCGCCACCTGGTGTTTGCGTGCCAGCTCGGCCAGGGTGTCGCCCGTCAAGGTGGTGGGTGTTTCGCCACCAGTGATCACCGAGGCGTTAATCAGCGCCACCCGAAGCAAGAATCGGTCGAGGTCTGTCGCGCCTTGCAGGTAAAGCTCTTCCTTGCCTGCCTTGACTTTGTACAGCGGTGGCTGCGCAATGTAAATATGCCCGCGCTCGACCAGCTCAGGCATCTGGCGATAAAAGAAGGTGAGCAAAAGGGTTCGAATGTGTGCGCCGTCGACGTCGGCGTCGGTCATGATGATGATGCGGTGGTAGCGCAGCTTGGCCACATCAAAATCGTCGCCTCCTGTGCTGCCGCCCGCTTTGCCAATGCCAGTGCCCAGCGCTGTGATCAGGGTCAGGATTTCGTTGCTGGTGAGCAGCTTTTCGTAACGCGCTTTCTCAACATTCAAGATCTTGCCGCGCAGGGGCAAGATGGCTTGGAATTTGCGGTCGCGGCCTTGTTTGGCCGAGCCGCCAGCGGAGTCGCCCTCAACAATGTAAATCTCACACAGCGCCGGGTCTTTTTCCTGGCAGTCGGCGAGCTTGCCGGGCAAACCCATGCCATCGAGCACCCCTTTTCGGCGCGTCATGTCGCGCGCTTTGCGCGCTGCCTCACGGGCGCGGGCTGCCTCGATGATTTTGCCGACGATGATCTTGGCGTCGTTGGGGCGCTCTTGCAGGTAGTCGTGCAGCAGCTTGCTCACAATGTCCTCAACCGGCCCGCGAACCTCGGAGCTCACCAGCTTGTCCTTGGTCTGGCTTGAAAATTTGGGTTCAGGCACTTTCACCGACAGCACGCAGGTCAGCCCTTCGCGCATGTCGTCACCACTGACCTCAACTTTGGCCTTTTTGGCAAGCTCGTTGTCGTCAATGTACTTGTTAATCACCCGAGTCATCGCTGCGCGCAGCCCGGTCAGGTGGGTGCCACCGTCGCGCTGCGGTATGTTGTTGGTAAAGCACAGCACCTGCTCGTTGTAGCCACTGTTCCACTGCATAGCGACTTCCACGCCAATATTGGTGCCTTGCTCGCTTTGGCGGTCGCCCATCGCGTGAAAGATGTTCGGGTTCAGAATCGACTTGCCCTTGTTGATGAAGTTGACAAAGCCGCGCACGCCACCTGCGCCAGAGAAGTCGTCCTCTTTGCCGCTGCGCTCGTCAACCAGGCGGATGCGAACGCCGTTGTTCAGAAAACTCAACTCGCGCAGGCGCTTGGCCAGTACGTCGTAGTGAAAATCGTTGTTTTGCTGAAAAATCTCGGTGTCCGGCAGGAAGTGGACCTCGGTTCCCCTGCGCTCGGTCTCGCCGATGATCTTCATGGGCGAGACTTCAACGCCGTCAACCACTTCGGTGATGCGGTTTTGTAAAAAGCCTTTGCTGAACTCCAGCACGTGCACCTTGTTGTGCCGACGCACGGTCAGACGCAGCATCTTGGACAAGGCATTCACACAGCTCACCCCCACGCCGTGCAACCCGCCCGAGACCTTGTAGCTGTTTTGGTTGAACTTGCCGCCTGCGTGCAATTCCGTCAGCGCAATTTCGGCTGCGCTGCGCCTGGGCTCGTGCTTGTCGTCCATCTTGACGCCAGTGGGAATGCCCCGTCCGTTGTCAACCACGCTGATCGAGTTGTCGGAATGAATCGTGACCAGGATCTCATCACAGTGGCCGGCGAGCGACTCGTCGATCGAGTTGTCAACCACCTCAAACACCAGGTGGTGCAGGCCGGTGCCGTCCGAGGTGTCACCAATGTACATGCCCGGGCGTTTGCGTACGGCTTCCAGCCCTTCGAGAATTTGAATCGAGCCCTCGCCATAGGCTGCGGAGGCGCCCACTTGCTGGGTATCAATAGTGGGTTGGTAATTGGAACTCTCTGATGCGCCAGCACCGAGCTCTGCGGGCGTGCCGCTGGTGGGATTTGGCGTGGGGTCTTCGGTCATAGCAAGGTGTTTGATTCGGCAGTTGGCAGGTCGTCGTCAGGTTGCGATCGTGCGCTCGGGCGCACTTGAATGTGAAGCGGCTCGTGCGGCTTTAAATGCGCATGGGCATGACCACGTATTTGAAGTTGTCGTTGTCGGGGATGGTGATCAGCGCAGAGCCGTTGCCGTCTGCCAGTTCAATCTTCACCATGTCCTGGTGCATATTGGCCAGCACATCAATCAGGTAGGTGACGTTAAAGCCAATCTCGATGCTGTCGCCCGCGTAGTCAATATCGAGTTCGTCAACGGCCTCTTCCTGCTCTGCGTTGTTCGATGCGACGCGCAGCGTGCCGGGGTCCAGGTTCAGGCGAACGCCCTTGAATTTGTCGCTGGTGAGGATCGCTGTGCGCTGCAAGCTTGAGAGCAGCGCTGCGCGACCAAGCGTCAAACTGTTTTTCTGGTTTTTGGGGATCACGCGGTTGTAGTCCGGGAACTTGCCCTCGACCAGCTTGGTGACAAATTCCATGCCCGCAAAATCAAAACGTGCCTGGTTGTTGGCAAATTGAATATGAATGGCCTCGTCGTTGTCCGATAGCAGGCGCTGCAATTCCAGCACTGTTTTTCGCGGCAGGATGACTTCCTGGCGCGGCACGTCCACCTCCAGCGCGGCGCTGGCAAAGGCCAGGCGGTGCCCATCGGTGGCCACCAGGCTCAGCCGCTTGCCTTCGACAACGAACAAAATACCGTTCAGGTAGTAGCGAATATCGTGCACCGCCATGGCAAAGGACACCTGAGCCAGCAGGGTTTTCAATGTTTTTTGCGGCACGCTGAACTTGGCACCGAAGTTGGCTGCCTCCTGAACCAGCGGAAAATCTTCAGCAGGCAGGGTTTGGAGCGTGAATTTGCTTTTGCCGCCCTTGAGGATAACTTTACCTTTGGCAGATTCGAGCGATACCACTTGATCAGAGGGCATGCTGCGCAGAATATCGATGAGCTTGCGCGCACCCACCGTGGTGTTGAATTCGCCCGTGTCTCCACCGAGTTCGGCATGGGTTCGAATCTGGATCTCCAGATCGCTCGTGGTGAGTTGCAGGCTGGTGGCTGTTTTGCGGATCAGCACGTTGGCCAAGATTGGCAGGGTATGGCGACGCTCCACGATGCCGCAGACTGACTGCAGTACCGACTGCACTTTGTCTTGGGTCTCTTTGAAAACAATCATTTCTTCCTTCTTTCCTTTTTTGATCGCTTGTCAGGGGCGACACGAGGCTTTCGGCAAGGGCTTACAGCCCAAAGACACCATTTTCCCGCAAATACGCACGCCCAGCGGCGTCGCCCTCAGCCTTTCAGGGTTTGCTCCAGCACGTGAAGTTGTTGGTTGAGTTCGCTGTGCTGCTGGCGTTCGCCACCGATTTTTCGCACCGCGTGCAACACCGTGGTGTGGTCACGCCCGCCAAACATGTCGCCAATCTCGGGCAGACTTTTTTGCGTTAACTCCTTGGCCAGGTACATGGCAATCTGGCGCGGCCTGGCAATACTGGCTGGGCGCTTCTTGGAGTACATGTCGGCGATCTTGATCTTGTAAAAATCAGCCACAGTTTTTTGGATGTTTTCGACCGAGATCTGCCGGTTTTGGATGGACAGCAGGTCGCGCAGGGCCTCGCGCGCCAGTGCGATCGAGACTTCTTTTTGGTTAAAACGCGAGTAAGCCAGAACTTTGCGCAAGGCGCCTTCGAGCTCACGCACGTTGGAGCGCACGTTTTTCGCCACAAAAAATGCGACCTCTTCGGGCATATTGGTTTGCTCGGCATTGGCCTTGTTGATCAGGATTGCCACCCGCATCTCCAGCTCTGGGGGCTCGATGGCCACGGTCAAGCCTGAGTCAAAGCGCGAAACCAGGCGCTCGTGAATGTCGGTCAGGCCCTTGGGGTAGGTGTCGCTGGTCATGATGATGTGAGACTTACGCGCCAGCAAGGCCTCAAAGGCGTTGAAGAACTCCTCCTGGGTGCGCTCTTTGTTGGCAAAGAACTGCACATCATCAATGAGCAGCAGGTCCAGCGAGTGGTAAAACGCCTTGAAGTCATCGAAAGTCTTACGCTGGTATGACTTAACCACATCAGTCACAAACTGCTCAGCGTGAATGTAGAGAACCTTGGCCTGCGGGCGCCCGCTGAGCAAATGGTTGCCTACCGCGTGCATCAGGTGGGTCTTGCCCAGCCCAACGCCACCGTAGATGAACAGTGGGTTGTAAAGGTGGCCTGGCATACCCGCCACGTGCATGGCAGCAGCCCGCGCCATGCGGTTGGCCGTACCCTCGACCAGGGTGTCAAAGGTCAGGGCCGCGTTGAGGCGGTGGCTGGGCAGGTCCGTGCTTCGCCGCTCGCCCGGCTTGGCACTTGCGAGCAATTCAATCTCTGGGTTCACGGGCACACGCCCTGGGGGGCGAGGGTCCTTGGCTGCGAGGGATAGCTCGAGCTGCACGGGCTGGCCAATGATCCGGTTAATGACAGCACTGAGCCGGGCGGCATACTGCGCCCGTACCCAGTCCAGCTTGAAGCGGTTAGCGACCAACAGCGTGATTTTTGAAAAATCTTCGGCGACTTCAACCCTCAGGGGCCGAATCCAGGTCTGAAACTGCTGTTCAGGTATTTCCTGGGCCAGTTGGTCCAAGCATTCTTGCCAAAAATCGTGCCCAATCGCCCTCTCGCCGGCTGGCGCTGGGCTGGAATCTTGTCCCTCACTCATGTTTTTATGGATTTGTGGATATTTTGACGTTAACAGGGTCGGGAATTGTAATTTATCAAAAGCTTATCCACAAAAGGGAAAACCCTAGCTTGACGCCTTTACAGGGCTTGCTAGGTGTTGGGCCCTCAGGGCTTGCCGGGCACTGATTCTGGATAAATTCGCCCCAGGTTTGCTGCGGCAGACCTGGGGCGGGCGAAAGTTTGCGATAATCGCGGGTTCGCCGAATTGATTGGCTGAAAAACTCAAGCTCCTGCGGCCCCAAAAGCGGTGTGCTGGCAGCCCGAGTGCCGTAACTGCGCAAAAGGATTTCAGATATGAAACGCACCTACCAACCTTCGAAGATTCGCCGTGCGCGCACGCACGGGTTTTTGGTCCGCATGAAAACCCGTGGTGGGCGTGCTGTGATCAATGCTCGCCGTGCCAAGGGCCGCAAACGCCTGGCTGTCTAATCCCTGAGGCGACCAAGCCGCCGTCTGGTTTGAATCGCCTGCAAAGCCGATCCCAGTTTCAGGCTGTGCTTGACGGCCCGATACGGGCTCGATCAGCACACTTCAGCCTGCATGGCCTGCAGTTGCCGGCCGCCCAGGCCGAGATCACGGGGTTGTTTGCAGGCTCGGACGTCTGGATTGGCGCCATGGTGCCCAAGCGCTGGGCGCGCCGGGCGGTCACTCGAAACACCATCAAACGTCAAATTTACGCTGTGAGTCGCGCTTCATTAGCCCAGTCCAAGCCCGCTGCTTATGTGGTTCGGCTGCGCTCAGGTTTGGATCCGGCACGCTTTTTCAGTGCCAGCTCCATGGCCTTAAAGCAAGCGATGCGCACTGAGTTGCTCTCGCTGTTCACTGAGAACGGGGCCTTGGCATGATGGTGCGTTTGCTCACCGGTGGTGTTCGGATTTACCGTTTGCTCTTTAGTGCCTGGCTGGGCGCGTCCTGCCGCTTCGAGCCCACCTGCTCGGTGTACGCCACCGAGGCGCTGGAGCGTCACGGTGCCGCCCGCGGCAGCTACCTGACCCTCAGGCGGATTGCACGTTGCCAGCCTTGGTGCCAGGGCGGCCATGATCCTGTACCTGCCATCAGCCCAGTGCAGTCCGGTGCCCCGGGTTGGCGCGCCCTGCTGCGCTCCCATCATCAGAAGAATTCCTCATGAACGACATTCGCCGAACCATTTTGTGGGTGATTTTTGGTTTTTCCGCAGTAATGCTGTGGGACCAATGGCAAATACATAACGGCCGCCAGGCCACTTTTTTCCCAGGTGCCACGCCGCGCGTCGAGCAGTCGGCTGAGAGCGGCCGGCCTTCCGATGTGCCCAGCGCCGTGCCGCCTGCTGGCAATGCGTCTGTGCCCACGGCCTCCGCTTCGGCTTCGGCCATCGCTGCTGCCACCGGTACCAGTCAGCAGAGCTCGGGCGCACCAGCGCCTGTGCGTGAACAGGTGATGGTGCAGACCGATGTGCTCAAGCTCACCTTTGACACCCAAGGCGCATCGTTGATTCGGGCCGAGCTGCTTAACATTGCCGACCGCGATGACAAGCGACGCAACTTTGTTTTACTCGATGACAGCAAAAACCTTATTTATCTGGCGCAATCCGGGCTGATCTCGGCCGCACCTGGGGCGGCTTTGCCCACGCACAAAACGCCGATGCGGCTGGTCAGCTCCGAGCTGGAGCTCAAGTCTGGACAAAACCAGTTGACGGTTCGCTTCGAGTCTGAAAGTGTCGGTGGCGTCAAGCTGGCCAAGGTCTTTACCTTGACGCGTGGCAGTTACACCCTGGCAGTCGACCATGAGGTGATCAACCAGAGCAACGCGCCGGTTCGACCACAACTTTATTTGCAACTCGTGCGAGATGGCAACAAGCCGCCGGGGGAGTCGTCCTTTTACTTCACCTTCACCGGGCCTGCGGTTTATACCGAGGCGCAAAAGTACCAGAAGGTGGAGTTTCAGGATATTGAAAAGAACAAAGTCGATATCGAAAAGTCCGCCACCGACGGTTATGTGGCCATGGTGCAGCATTACTTTGCCAGTGCCTGGTTGCTCGCAGATGGCATCTCCCGGGACATCTTCACCCGCAAAGTGGACACCAATCTTTATGCCGTGGGCATGATCTCGCCGCTTCAGGAGCTTGCAACTGGTGCCAGCCAGACGGTCAAGGCGCGGCTTTTCATCGGGCCTCAGGTCGAAAAAACTTTGGAGACCCTGGCCCCGGGCATGGAGTTGCTCAAAGACTACGGCTGGCTGACCGTGCTGGCTAAGCCGCTGTATTGGTTGCTCGACCAGTTACACCGATTCTTGCAAAACTGGGGCTGGGCCATCGTGGCACTGGTGGTGGTGCTCAAGTTGGCGTTTTATTGGCTCAACGCCAAAGCCTATGCCAGCATGGCCAAAATGAAGGCGGTGAATCCGCGCGTCACGGAAATGCGCGAGCGGCTCAAGGACAACCCGCAACAAATGCAGCAGGAAATGATGCGCATTTACCGCGAGGAGAAGGTCAACCCCATGGGGGGCTGTCTGCCGATCATGATCCAGATTCCGGTGTTTATTGCACTGTACTGGGTGTTGCTGTCCAGCGTTGAGATGCGCAATGCGCCCTGGGTGGGATGGATTCACGATCTCTCGGTGCCCGACCCCTACTTTGTTTTGCCGCTGGTCATGACCCTGACAACCGTGGTACAGACTTCGCTTAACCCGGTGCCACCAGACCCGATGCAGGCCAAGCTGATGTGGTTCATGCCACTGGCCTTTAGCGTCATGTTTTTCTTCTTTCCGGCGGGTCTGGTGCTGTACTGGATCACCAACAATGTCTTGTCGATTGCCCAGCAATGGGTTATTAACACCCGCATGGGCGTGCCGCCCAAATTTCACTTGCCTAAGTTTTAACACTGGGGTGCGCGCCGCCACAGTGGCGCGCGCAGTGATCTTGGGTGAATATCAGAGTGATTTTGGCTACACTGCTTCGGTGATAAGAGCAGTTTTTTGTCGACGATGGCGATCCGCTTGGGCTCTGGGTCTGTTGACGCTGACCTGTCTGTGCGGCCTGGTGGGCGCGGCAAAAGGGCAAACCGCGCCCGAGCGCACACGCGTTACGGTGCAGCTGAACTGGAAACACCAATTCGAGTTTGCTGCTTTCTATGCCGCCAAGGCCCAGGGTTTTTATGCCGCTGCCGGTCTGGATGTCGAGGTCAAGCAAGCCAGTGTTGGCACGCAGGTCACCAACGAGGTGATCGCACACCGGGCCGATTTCGGAGTCGGTAACTCTTCGCTCTTGCTTGATCGGGTTCAGGGCGAGCCGGTTGTTGTGCTTGCCGCTTTGATGCAGCAGTCCCCCATTGCGCTCATGGCGCGTCGCGATAAGGGTATGCGCAGCGTGAAAGACCTGGCGGGCAAAACCGTGATGGTGCCACCGCATGCTTTTGATGAAGTTCGCGCATTCGTCAGCGCCTCCGGATTGGACCCGAACGATTTGCGTTACGTGCCGATGAGCTCAACCGATGTCAAAGAGCGCCTGCGTACAGCGGACGCCACCGAGATCTACACCACCAACGAAGGCTTTTTGGCGCGCAGCGAGCCCAATGAGTACCTGATCTGGCCCACCCGCAGCGCAGGCTTGGAGTTCTACGGTAATGTGCTTTTCACCAGCCAGTATTTGATTAAGACGGCACCCGATCTGGTGCACAAATTTCGTAATGCAACCTTGGAGGGTTTGCGCTATGCAATGCAGTATCCAGAGGAGGTCAGTGATTTGATTTTGTCCCTGTACAACACGCAGGGTAAGTCGCGAGAACATTTGTTGTTTGAGGCGCAGGAAATCAAGGCGGGCAACTTGGGCCATTTTGTCGACGATGGCTATATGAGTGAGAACCGGTGGACGTTGATTGCCAAAACCTATCAAAACCTCGGCCTGACGCCTGATTCCGCAGTGCCGGCTGATTTCATTTATGTCGGGGATGTGGCTGGCTACAAGTTTGAGAATTTGATCAAGATTTTGGTGCTGGCGTTGGTGGGTACCGTGCTGATTCTGGCTGTGGCCGCTTACATTGTTTTACTGAATCGTCGCCTTCAACGCAGCGTATCCGAGCTCAGCCACGCCAACGCCGCTTTGGCGCACATGGCGCTACATGACCCGCTGACCAAGACGGCGAACCGCACGCTTTTTGAGCAACATTTACAAAAAAGCCTGGAGCTGGCCAAACGCAACCACTCCCAGCTGGCTCTGCTGTTGGTTGACGTCGACAAGTTCAAGCAGATCAACGACACACACGGCCACGCGGTGGGCGACTTGGTGCTCAAGGCCGTCGCTGACCGGCTGCGAGACCATGTGCGCCACGCCGACATCGTGGCGCGCCTGGGCGGCGACGAATTTGTGGTGTTGCTGCCAGAGGTCGCCAACGAGCAAGGCGCTTTGCAACTGGCCAAACATCTGCGTGAGCAGGTTTACCTGCCAATTGTGGACGGCGTTCGCGTATTTCGCGTGACGCTCAGTATTGGCGTGGCGCTCTATCCGCAGCACGGGGCGGATGCCACTGCCCTTATGCAGGCTGCTGATTTGGCGATGTACAAGGTTAAAAGCGGTCAGCTGGGACAGGTTTCCTTGGCGCGCTCGCCCGCTGCAAGGCCCGCAGGTTTTGCGGCCGGCGCGCCCCGCCCACCCGAGTCGGCAGCAGATTCACCTATGGTGAGTTGAGCGTGATCGCATCGCGCCGCAATGACCCCGTGGTGGCGATAGCGACGGCGCCGGGGCGAGGCGCCGTCGGCATCGTGCGCATCAGTGGACAAAATCTGCTCGCACTGTCCAAGGCCTTGTGCGGCAAAACCCTTAAACCCCGACAGGCCAGTTATGGTGCGTTCCTGAACGACGACGGCTCGGCCATTGACCGCGGCTTAGCGCTGTTTTTTCCTGCGCCGCATTCATTTACCGGCGAGGATGTGCTTGAGCTGCAGGCCCATGGCGGCCCGGTTGTGTTGCAGCTTTTGCTGGCCCGCTGCCTGCGCGCGGCCCAAAGCTGCAACGATGACGGTCAGGCGGTCTTGCCAGGATTGCGCCTGGCAGAGCCCGGCGAGTTTTCTGAGCGGGCATTTCTCAACGACAAAATTGATTTAGCGCAGGCAGAGGCGATTGCCGACCTGATCGATGCCAGCACCGAGGCTGCGGCCCGCAGCGCCAGCCGTTCGCTTTCGGGCGCTTTGACCAGGCATGTTGATGCGCTGCGCGACGGCCTGATTCATTTGCGCATGCTTGTTGAGGCCACGCTTGACTTCCCCGAGGAGGACCTCGACTTTTTGCAAGCGGCGGATGCGCGCGGGCAACTGCAGCAGTTGCAGGCGCGTTTGAAGGCCTTGCTCGCACAGGCTCGTCAAGGCGCTCTGTTGCGCGACGGTATCCGCGTGGTGATTGCGGGTCAGCCCAATGCCGGAAAGTCCTCCCTGCTCAATGCGCTGGCAGGCGCTGAGCTGGCAATCGTGACGCCGGTGCCAGGCACAACGCGCGACCGCTTGCAACAGACCATTCAAATCGAGGGCGTGCCCGTGCACGTCATGGACACCGCTGGCCTGCGAGACAGCGGCGATGAAGTCGAGCAGATCGGCGTGGCGCGCGCCTGGGAGGCGATTAGCCAAGCTGATGTGGTGCTGTTTCTGCATGACCTGACGCGCAGCAGCGAGGAGTCCTATGTGCGTGGTGACGCTGAAATTAGCTGCAGCATGTCAGCCAGATTGCTAGCGCAGACACCGGTGCTCGATGTCTGGAATAAGGCTGACTTGGCAACAGGCGCTCCGGGAGCGCTTGTGCTGTCGGCGAAAACTGGCGAGGGTTTGGAGGCCTTGAGGCAGCAACTGTTGCGCCTGGCGGGCTGGCAATCCATGCCTGAGGGTGTTTTCATGGCGCGCGAACGCCACGTTCAAGCCTTGAGTCGCCTTGGCGCGCATCTCGATTTAACCGGATCACATTTGATGCAGCGCAGTCCCGCGCTTGATCTGGTCGCCGAAGAGCTGCGATTGGGGCAGAATGCACTCAATGAAATTACCGGACAGTTTGGCAGTGACGATTTGTTGGGCGTGATTTTTTCAAGTTTTTGTATTGGTAAGTGAGGGCGTTTGTGGGCGTTTGGAGTTTGTTTGGTGGTGGCAAAGACAAAAAGGCAGAGCCAGGGGATAGCTCTGCTCCAGCGGGGGCTGAATCACCTGAGGCCCCGGGGCAGCGCGATCAGGCCCGTGCGGTCAATCACCTACGGCGCTCGCATCGCGAGAAGCTTTTCACATTGGTGCGCAGTGCTTTGGCCAGCGTGGCCCTGCCAGCGAAACGCTATAAATTTAAAGTATTGGCACTGGATGCTGCAGGCACATCGTTTGTGGTCATGATTGATTTGGCTGGCGCACCCGACGGCGCAGCTGCGGCGCTCAAGGCCGTTGAAGACCTGATTTGCTCGACGGCAGCGGTTGGGCAGGACTTTCTGGTGCAAGGGGTTTATTGGCATTTTGAACCCCCAGAGCCCCCTCAGCCGGCTGCCAGCGCCGGCCTTGGCAATGTCCAGGCCGGTAGCAGTGTGTCGTTGGCGCAGCGAACGCCAACAGGCTCGGTGCTCGAGCAGATCGGGCAGGATGAGATGATTGCCTTTCGTCAGGCGCAATCTCGGGCGCGCGAACAATTGGCGACAAAACGCAATGCGCGATCGCAGGACTTGGCAGCCCAATCAAAAGCTTTGGGCTTCTCTGAAACACGTCAGCTCGAGGACGACCCGCCCACGGGTCGCTCACCTTTGAGCCCGACCCAGTTTGGCGACCTGTAAGCGCAAGCTTTGTGGGCTTAGTAGTCCACCAGCGTGAACAAATTCAGCCCACCGGCACGCAGCTTGGCGGAGCCGCCGAGCTCGGGCAGGTCGACGATGGCGGCGCCCTCAACCACCACGGCGCCCAGCTTCTCAAGCAATTTTTGCCCTGCCATCATGGTGCCACCGGTTGCGATCAGGTCATCAATCAACAATACGCGTTGGCCTGACTTGACAGCGTCGGTGTGCAACTCGACAGTCGCACTGCCGTATTCCAACTCGTAGGTTTCGGTCACGGTATGAAACGGCAGCTTGCCTTTTTTTCGAATGGGCACAAAGCCCACCCCTAACTCATAGGCCACAACAGACCCAAGGATAAAACCGCGCGCGTCAAGGCCAGCCACAACATCGGGTCGATGTGCAGGCGTCATGTAACGGTGCACAAAGGCGTCGATCAGGACGCGGAAGTCCCGAGCGTCTTGCAGCAAGGGCGTGATGTCGCGAAACTGTACGCCTGGCGCGGGCCAGTCCGGCACGGTGCGAATGCGGTCTCGGACATACTGGCTGACGCTAAATGAGCTCATGGTGGGCAAACAAGATGGGGCGATCGAACAGGCGGGCAGTTTAAACGCCCGGCCTCGGCACACGCTTGAACCGGCGCAAGTGCTTCAAAAGTGCTTCAAGAATGTGAAATTGGGCTAGTACAAGGGGTGGGGCGAGGCTGGCAGGGGCTTTTGATGGCCCCCAGTTTTGCTCGTTGTGCAGTACACTGGCCCCAGCCATTAGCGTGAAGTTAGAGGCAGGCCCGCGTCGCCGCCCCTTTTTTGACAATTTAATAAGAATTTTCCGTTGGACCTGCGCTGGAGACTGTCTTGACATCACCAACCCCAGATGTCGTTTTCAAAACCATATTAATCGTCGACGATGACGAGGTATTGGGGCGATCCTTGGCGCGGCAATGTGAGGAACTGGGCTTCAAGGTGCGGCTGCGCAGCGACACCGCGGGGCTCACCAGCGAAGATTTCGAGCCTTTTGATGTGGTGATTCTTGATCTCATGATGCCTAACCTTGATGGTATCGAGATTTTGCGTCTTCTGGGTGATTGCAAACGCAAGCCGGCTTTGATTCCGATGTCAGGCCTGGGTGGCAAATTATTGAACTCTGCGACCCAGTTGGCGCAGTTTCACGGCCTGAAGGTACTGGGTGAGTTGCAAAAGCCATTCAAGCCCTCTGATGTCAACAAACTGTTTCCCACGAACGCGCCCGAAACCATTGCGCCCTTGGCGCAGTTAGCGCAATTGCCTGATGGGGTGACGGTCACCGCCAGCGACATCGAGCGCGCGATAATCAAGCACGAGTTCGTGGTGTATTTCCAGCCCCAAATTCGTTTGATGGACGCGAGCTGGATTGGCGTGGAGGCCCTGGTTCGCTGGCAGCATCCAGTGCATGGGCTCTTGGGGCCCAAAACATTCGTGCCACTGGCAGAGACCTCCCATCTGGCGCGCCGATTTACTTTTGAGGTGATTGGCCAAGCCATAGCGGGCGTCAAGGCCCTGGAGCGCGACGCACACTTTAGAGGCAAACTGTCGGTCAATTTCCCGCCAGTTGCCATGGATGATGTGAATATCCCTGAAGAGCTCCAAGCCTTGCTAGCTGAAATGGATTTCCCGACTAAGCGGCTGACTCTGGAGGTCACCGAGACTTCCTTGCCTCAGGCGGTGAAGGTTTCGCTGGATGTGCAGGCCCGTCTCGCCCTGCGGGGTATTGGCCTTTCGATTGACGACTTTGGCACGGGCCACTCGAGCTTGGAGCGCTTGAGCGACTCCCCTTTTAGCGAACTCAAGATTGACTTGATGTTTGTCTCACGGCTTGATGACAACGAGGCCGCCCGGCGCATTGTTGAAAACGCGATCAGCTTGGGACAAAACCTGAATATGGTTGTCGCGGCTGAAGGTGTTGAAACCGAAAGCCAGTATGAGTGGCTCAAAGCCCACGGTTGCCAAAGCGCCCAGGGCTACTTCATCTTGCCGCCGACGGAGGTAGCGGGCGTTGTTCAATGGGCCAAGACCTGGCGGCCCGACTTGGCGACTGCTGGAGCACAGCGCTGATGGGCGCAGCCGCCAGGGCCGAGCATAAGAGCACATGGTTCAAGAGCCAGATCCAATTGCCTTGATACCTTTGGCAGCGGTGTTGGAGCATGACGCCAATAATTTGATCGGAAAGTTGTACGCAGCTGCGGATTGGCTGGGTGGCGATCCTGCAGCATCGGCGCTTGATGAGGCTCGATTGGCGCTTGCCGATGCCGTGGGCGTGGCCCATGGACTGCAGGCTATTTTCCACTTGCAAGCCCTTGGCAACTCGCACGATGGCGCTGCCTCATCACAGCTTTTTACGCGGGATGAGCAGTCCAGACTCCTTTCCCGCTTGGCCGAATCCGCTTCGGTGCAGGCCAAGGGCCCGAAGGAAAGCCTGCTTGATGCCCGCATCACAATCGGATCGCAAACCCTGGCAGCGGTGTTGATAAGCGCCGCGCGCCTGCTGCGCCGCCGCTGTGGCGCCAAAGCCTTGATACAGCTGGACATGGAGCGGCCTTCGCCCAGAAGCGTGCAGTTTATTTTGCGCAGTGATGTGGACAGAGCGCCTGATGCGCGCGAATCGCAGCGCCCTGAAGTCCTGGCGCTGGCCTTGGCCAGCGCAAATCTGAAAGCGATGGGCGCGAGCTGGACTGACATCAGTGAACGAGCCGGCAGTTGGTGTCTCACGCTGTCTTGGCGCAACGAGAGCCGATGAAAGCGCGTTTTTGGCCCTTCAACAAACCCTCGTCCACGAGCGCGACCTGGCCTCATCCTGTACGGCTGGCAGTCCTTCTTGTCATGGCCGCCATAACGCTTTTGGTGAGCTTTGGCGCATGGTTGGCCTATGAACAGCGCCTCACAGAAATTTCCGAGACCCATTGGGAGCGGCAGCGCGAGGTCAATGAAACCCTTGTTGAGCGCGTCAGTGCGGCGCTGCGCGAACGGCTTGAGGGGCTTGAAAGGATTGCGGGCTCCTCGGGCCGGTTTTTAAGTTCTGCCACGCGGCCGGGCGCAGGTGTTGACCGCGCCGTAGCGCAAGACTTTGCCGCCTGGTTGCTTCGACAGCGCCAGTATGGCTATTTAGCCGATGTGAACACAATCAGCTGGCAAGTAGGTCAGTCGGGGCTGGTGTCTTTGGATTTGCGCTCTGACGGGCCAACAACACCTGGCGCGCCAGTAGGGTTGTCGCAGAGCGTGGCTGTCGAGACGCAAGCGCCAGCGAATCAAGCGCAGTTGGCCAGCGCTGCACCGGCCACGCAGTCTGCTGAGCCCCTCGAGGGGGCACTGTGGCAAGTTACGCTGCCTTGGTCGGCTGATTCGGGCTCGGCCCAAGGTAAATTGGTTTTCGAGGTGGACCTGGCCGCAATCCTGGATACGCTCATTGTTCAGGATGAGCGGTTTGTGCATGCGCTGGTGAACGCAAACGCCCGTGTCTTGTGGAGTGGCCAACAGGGCGCGTGGGTCGAGGGTGCTGACCTGAGTGTGTTGAATCCGCAGGCCTGGCAGTCGGTGAATAGCCAGAGCGCAACTGCATATCAAGATAAGGCTTGGCGCTGGATTTCTGGCGCTTGGTACCTGCCGTCTCTTGACAAGGCCAAACCTACCTCGGCGCTCTACTTACTGTCACTGGAGTCCACTGCTGAAGTCCTCAAACCCGGCGTTTTGAATGAGTGGCGCTGGCGCGTGGCGGGTTTGGGCTTGCTGGTTTGGTTGGTTCTGGCGCTGGCCACGCTGGGTGCTGCACGGATGTGGATTGGACGCTCACGCGCTCACGCGAAAGACCTGGCTCAATTGCAGGCCTTGGCGAATTTTTTTGTGCACGCGGTGATTTTTCGCGCCAACGATACACGGGTGCTTGCAGCCAACCAGCCTGGACAGGCGTTACTGGAGGACGGGTTCTTGCCAGCGTTGCAAGCGACGCTACAACAAGCAGGCGTTGCCAAGCCAACTGAATTAGAGCTGTCTTGGTTGTCTGTGCAAGGCAAAAACCAGTTGCATCGGGTGACTTTTGGCATCTATCGGCAAGGCACACACGAATACGAGTTGCTTGTTGCCGAAGATCAATCTCAGTTGTGGTTGGCCCGACAGCGCGCAGCGGTGGCCGAGAAAACTTTATTTGACTTGTCTGTATATGCTTTGCTTCGCGGGGATTTCACGATTGTTGAGGCCAATGATGGTTTTTGCGAATTGATCGGCGAGCCGCGCCCCCAAGTTCTGGGAGCAGACTTTAGAAAATACCTGTCCATCGAAATTTTTGCCACACTGTCCTTTGATGCCAGCTGGCAGCAGTTGGTTCAGGGCCAGACGGTCCATCGACAGATGCGTTGGCGCGCCATGCATGGCCCTATCCGCGATCTGGAGGCCGTGCTCACACCGACCTGTGACATTGGCGGGCAGTTACGAACGGTGGCGTTCGTGGCGCGTGACGTCAGCGACCTTGCCCAGGCCAAAAATGTGGCGCAAAAGCTGGCCTCACAAATCGAGGCCGTATTGGCCATGACGCAGAGCCCTATGCTGATTCTCGATAAGCAGGGCTACATAGTTGCGTCGAGCGTGCGATTCGCCGGACTGCTGGGTTATGAGGCTGCCACGCTCAAGGCGATGAGCTGGCAGGAACTGTTGGCCCCTGCCGGTCAAGAGCAAGCGAAGGCGGCATTACGCGGCGCAAAGCCGGGCGCCTCGTTCTCGCTGGACATGAAATTTCTTGCCAGCGATGGATCAGCCCTCGATCGGGCGGTCAATGTCAGTTGTGACAGCGCACAAGGGCAGCTGTTTTTTATATTGGAGCTCACAGGGCAGCACGAAGTCGACCACCTCAAGCAGCGATTGACCTCTGTGCAATCCCTCTTGGATGGCGCCGCCATGGTTTTGGAGCTCGATGCGCAAGGCCACTTTGTGGGCGCCAACGAGAGCTGGCTTGAGCGCTTTAGCCCGAAGGCGCGGCCGAGTAAGACAGAGTCTTTTTTGCATTTTTGCCCGCCTGGATTCGAGACGCGTCTGGCCGACCAGAGTTTGGCCCGCGCTGAGGTGGTTGTGCAGGACTACAGTGGCGAGCAGGTTTGGCTGGATTTGTGCGCCCTGCGAACGCGACACAGCGATGGCTCGCTTGCTGTGCTTATTGCTGCTCGTGATTCCAGTGCCATGGCGCTGGCGCGACGCCAGATATCCGAGGCTGATGCGCGGCTGAGAACTTACCTGGATGTCAGCGCAGAGGCTTTATGGGTCTTGGATAGCGAGGGCATCATCCGAGACGCCAACGCAGCGATGTGCCGAATGTTGGGGTACACCCATCACGCCATGTGCGGCATGTCGGTATCCGCCATTGACAGAGGTAAAACTCTCGCAGGCTTCTTCGAGCGCGCTGCGGCGCAAACAGACTCATTGTTGACGCAATCTTTTGAGTCGCTGTTTCAAACTGCCAACGGGACGCTGGTTCCCGTGAACTTAAAGATCGCTGGCTTGAGGTCGTCCACAGCGCTCAATTTTCATGTCTCGGCAATCAACCTGACCGAGTCCCGTCAGCAACAGCAGACTTTGGCGAGCTTGCGAGCCGCCCTGGACGCCACACACATGGTGCTTGAGCTCGATAGCGCCGGCGACTGTGTTGCCGCCAGTGCGAGCTTTCTCAAATGCTTTGGGCGAATTGAGTCTGAGTTGCTTGGGCGCCCAGTGAGAGGTTTTGAAAAAGCGAAAGTGCTGCGCCAAAGAACGCCTGGCACCAGAGGGGGTGAGGACCGTATTACAAGCTGGGAAAGCGAGCTTTTGCGCTTTGACAACACCGCGGTTTGGTTGAGGTCCACAGCCTTGCTCATCAAGCGAGGCATCAATCAGGAAGAGGGCATCCTGATTTTGTCTTCCGACATCACCTCTAGCATGCTGGCGCGCCAAGCCTTGCAGCAAGAACGCGCTTTCACGCGCAGTTACATGGAATCACTGCCAGTGGGCATGTTTGTGCATGATGAATTCGGGCACTTCACCGAGGCCAATATGGCGTTTTGCTCGATGCTGGGCAGAAGCTCTGAAGAAGTGGTGGGTGCTTCCATGTTCGATGTGGAGTTGAGCCTGAGCGTCGAAGAGTTGACCGATCTGTGGCGCAACCTTGAGAGTAACAAGCCCTTTCAGTATGAGGGCAGCGGCGCTCTTGCCGATGGCAACCACGTTCGATGGGCGGTGACCTTGGCGGCTGTCCAGGTTGGCAGCGAGCGACGTTTTTTTGGCAGCGTGCGAGACCTAACAAAAGACTTGGCAACAGAAGGCGTGATTGACCGGCAGCGTCAGGCCCTGAACTTGACGCACATGGTGCTGCGCTTAAACGCTGACTGGCGAATTGTTGAGGCCAATGACAAGTACCTTGAGCGTTTAGGGCTCTCGATGGCCGAATTGATTGGGCAGGATTGGCACGAATTAAGCGAGGTTGATACAAAAGAAAAATCTTCTGTCGGGCGCAGGCTGCGCATGAACGTCTTGAAAAAGGGCCAGCCAATACAGCTTGAGTTGATGCAGCACACAAAGTCTTTGGAAGAGGTCTGGATGCTTGCCAGTTATGTTCCGAGCTTGAATGAAATGGGTGAGATTACATCGATTGCCGTGTTTGCCTTGGATGTCACCGACCAAAGGAATTCTGAGGTGCGTTTAAGAGAATCGCAAAAACTCGAAGCTGTCGGCCAACTCACAGGAGGACTGGCGCACGACTTCAACAACATGCTCGGTATCGTGCTGGGCAATCTTGAGCTGATGGAGCCCAATCTGCCCCCAGATGATGAGACGCTGATCGAGTGTTTCAATGCGGCCCGGCAGGCGGCCACCCGCGGCGCGTCAGTGGCCAATTCGCTTTTGGCCGTAGCCAGGCGCCAAAAGCTGGATTTGACCCGTGTCGATATCAACGAGTCACTCCAAAGCCTGATTGCGCTGCTGGGCCATTCGGTGGGCGCAAGTGCACGCTTATCGGGGCAATTGTGCGCGGGGCCATTGGTCGCGATGCTCGATGATTCGGGTTTTAGCAACGTTGTGTTGAACCTGGTTATCAATGCTCGTGATGCAATGGCCGGGCAGTCGGGGCCCAAAGTAATCGAGCTGCGCTCGGACCGCGTCGTGATTGAATCGGACCACCCCAATTTGCCTCCTGGCGAGTACGCGCGCGTTGAGGTGAAGGACAACGGGCCAGGGATGGCGCCCGAGGTTCAGCGCCGGGCCTTTGATCCATTTTTTACAACCAAGGAGCAGGGCAAGGGAACGGGCTTGGGCCTGGCCATGGTTAAGGGCTTTGTCGAACAGCTTGGCGGCGCTGTCACGATTGACACGGCGCCAGACTCAGGCACTACCGTCAGTCTGTTATTGCCTTTGTTGTCAGAGCAAG
>JAURGS010000090.1 GCA_030833685.1 Rhodoferax sp.
GACGCCAGGCTCGATGCGTGCCCTGCACCGAAAACTCGCTGGCGAGCGGCTACAACTGGAAGATTTCAAAGCCATCGTCAGCGATATTGCGGCCCATCGGTACTCGAAGATCGAACTTACCGCTTTTGTAGTCGCCTGCAACCGCGACGAACTCGATCGCGAAGAGGTCAGTCACCTGACCCAGGCAATGATCGGCGTTGGGCGCCGCCTGAACTGGGACGGACGCCTGGTTGTCGACAAGCATTGCATCGGTGGACTGCCGGGTAACCGAACCTCCATGCTGGTCGTGCCCATCGTGGCAGCCCATGGCATGCTGTGCCCCAAAACGTCCTCACGAGCCATCACGTCTCCTGCCGGAACCGCCGACACGATGGAGGTGCTGGCCAAAGTCGAACTTCCGCTGGACACGCTACAGGCCATTGTTCAAAAGCACAATGCTTGTCTGGCCTGGGGCGGTACAGCGAGCTTATCGCCCGCCGATGACGTTTTAATTTCGGTTGAACGACCCTTGTCGATGGACTCTGCCGGGCAAATGGTGGCCTCGATCCTGTCAAAAAAAATGGCTGCTGGCTCGAGCCACCTGGTACTTGACATACCCATAGGCCCTACCGCCAAGGTGCGCTCCATGCCCGATGCGCAGCGTCTGAGGCGCTTGTTTGAGTACGTGGCGCGGCACCTCAATCTATCGATCGATGTCGTGATCACCGACGGGCGGCAACCGATTGGCTATGGCGTCGGACCTGTGCTTGAAGCCCGCGACGTCATGCGGGTGCTGCAAAACGACCCCTTAGCGCCCAACGATTTGCGTCAAAAATCGCTTCGTTTGGCGGGGCGGTTAATCGAGTGCGATCCGGATGTGCGAGGCGGTGACGGCTTTGCCATCGCCAGGGATATTCTTGACTCTGGGCGAGCCCTGAGAAAAATGAATGACCTGATTGAAGCCCAGGGCAGTCATCATTTTGACTATAAGAATCCCGCGCTGGGCGAGCTGAGTTTTGATGTTTGTGCGAAGGAGTCAGGCGTCGTTATCGGCATCGATAACTTGCAAATCGCTCGAATCGCTGGACTGGCTGGAGCCCCCAAGATTCAATCTGCGGGCATCGATCTGTTGCACAAATTAGGTGACACGGTGCAACGCGGTGATGTGCTTTACCGGGTGTACGCCAGCTACACCAGCGACCTGGAGTTTGCACGTCGCAGCGCCAACCGTTCCAGTGGCTACCAGATTGGTCAAGCATCACAGATACCGCAAGCCTATGTTGAATTCTGAGTCTGAGAAACCCATGCTTTTGTACTTCGATGACGAAGCTGAACTGGCCCAGCGTGTCGCCCACGCCAGCGGCCTGAGCGGTGTGGTGATCAAGAAGCACCGTTTCCCAGATGGTGAGTTAAAGCTTCAACTGCCAGAGCGCTTGCCGGAGCACATTGTTTTGTTCAGGTCTTTACACCAGCCCAACGAGAAGTTGGTCGAACTTTTGTTGGTGGCACGCACGGCAACCCAATTAGGTGCCGATCGCATCACTTTGGTCGCGCCCTACCTCGCGTACATGCGCCAAGATATGGCTTTTTCCCCAGGTGAGGTGATCAGCCAGCAGGTGATTGGTGGGTTTCTCGCGTCGCTGTTTGATGCTGTTATCACCGTGGACCCCCACCTGCACCGCATCAGCCGGCTCGAAGAGGCGATTCCCACTGGTCGGGCCATCGCTCTTAGCGGCGCACCGCTTTTGGCTGACTTGGTTGCCCGAACGCATTCGGATGCTCTGCTGCTCGGACCTGACGAAGAGTCAGCGCAATGGGTGGGCTCTGCAGCCCTGGCCCATGGTTTTGAGCATGGCGTATGCACCAAGGTGCGCCGTGGGGACCGTGATGTCGAAATCACGCTTCCTGACCTTGCCGTGCGGGGGCGACAGGTGGTGCTTATGGATGACGTGGCCAGCAGCGGTGAAACCTTGGCCCAAGCCACCCGGCTGTTGATTAAGGCGGGCGCTGCCGGGGTGGATGTGGCCGTGACGCATGCACTCTTTGCCGACGACGCCTTGTCTCGAATTCGTCTGGCGGGCGTGCATCACGTTTGGAGCACAGACTGTATTGCCCATCCAACCAACGCCGTCAGTATTGCAAATACACTTGCAAAAAATATCTTAAGCATATGAATTAATGAGGCTTTTTTGTGGAACTTAATCCTGACCTCAACGAACGAACCCTGGCAGATGCATGGGATGAGCTGAAAGCGCATGCAGATGCCGGTGTGCCGCTAAAGCCCGAGGCCTATCGCCTGGCATTCACGGACCCCGAGTTCCTGCTGCGCCGTGACACCCGAGGCGTCAGGCTGCAACTGGAGATGCTCAAGCCCGATTTGGGGCAGATCGAAGCCAATATCAACCATACGATTGTTGTCTTCGGTGGCGCACGATTTTGCGATGAACAAACAGCCCAACTGCGGCTTGACGAGGCAAGAAGCCATGGCGACGCCAAAGCCATTTCGCGCGCTGAGCGGCAACTCCGTAACGCCCACTACTACGACAAGGCCAGGGCTTTTGCGAACCTGGTTGCCAGCCACAGCACCACCATGCCTGCCAAAGACCGCCTCTATATTTGCACGGGTGGCGGTCCGGGCGTGATGGAGGCCGCCAATCGGGGTGCGCATGACGCGGGTGCGCCCAGCGTCGGGCTCAACATCACTCTGCCCCATGAGCAATCAGGCAACCCGTATGTCACGCCCGAACTGAGCTTTAAATTCCATTACTTTGCCATTCGCAAAATGCATTTCATGATGCGTGCCAAAGCCTTGGTCGCATTTCCGGGTGGTTTTGGAACGCTGGATGAGCTCTTTGAAACCCTGACTTTGGTACAGACCAAAAAAGCCCAGTTGCTGCCAATCATTCTGTTTGGCTCGGCCTATTGGAGACGATTGATCAATTTCGAAGCGCTGGTCGAAGAAGGCGCGGTATCAGAGGAAGACCTCGATATCCTCCATTTTGTGGACGAGCCCGCTCAAGCCTGGGACATCATTGCCCGCTTTTACCGCTTGTAGCTGGATTCGCGAGCGGGTGATTGGAATCAGGCAGCCGCCAGGCCAAGCGCGAACCCCAGCCAACCCCTGCCCCCACCACCCAAAAAACCAGGGAGACACCGACCAAGGCGCCAGTGCTGCCAAAAAGCAGGGGCATGAGCACGCTGGAGGCGTTGATCGTCATCAGTCGAAATCCAAGCGCCTCGCCGTGGCGATGGGCGGGCGTAATCTGGTGCAACATGCTCATGATCATGGGCTGCACCGATCCCAGCGAAATACCCAGGAACATGGAACAAATCCACATGCCAGTGGCTGAGGGCATGAGCGGATAGATTGCAAAAATAACAGCCGTCATGCCCATCGCAACCGTGATCACCAGTCGCTCCTGCAGGTGAGCAGCAAACACTGGCAGGACAACGCGAATGCCGGCCGCGGCCAGAGCAAAACCACCCAAAATACTGCCGATGACCGACGCGCTGATGCCGCGTTCATGACCAATCACCGGAACCACAAAGGTGTGCACGTCCCAACAGGCCGACAGCAGCCAATTCACCACAATCAGACGGCGCATTGACGGCTCTCGCATCAAATCCCATGCCCGACCACTGACCGTGCCGACCGACACAGGCAGCGCGGGTAGTTCCGGCGTACTTTTGGCAATCAGCCAGGTCAGCACCGGAAAGAAAGCCAGCAGGAAAAAAGTTGCACGAAAACCTGCTGCGTCAATCATGAGCCCTGCACAAAGCGGCCCGGCGAAGTTGGCCATCGCAGGGCCTATGGACAACCAACTGAACATGGACTTGAGCTCAGCGCTGTCCCGCGCACTGCGTCCCACATACCGCTGCAGATTGATGGTGGCAATACCCGTGGCACCCCCCGTGAGCAAGGCGCTCAGGCACAGCACTGGAAAAATCGGCCAAGCCAAAGCCAGGCAGGCGCCAAGCGCAGCCGCAATCACACTACCGGCCAGGGGTCGTCTAAAGCCCTGGCTGTCGATGTAACGACCTGCAGGGATGGCCAGAAAAACCTGGGTCAGCGCAAACAAAGCCAACAACAAGCCCACGGCCAGCGCGCTGTAGCCCTCGCGCAATGCCAACAGGGGCGCGGCCATGCGCATACCTGCCATGCAAGCATGCAAACACACCTGGGCGAGCACCAGTCGGCTCAGTCGCTGCTGACTCAGGCCCTGCGCCAAGGCTTCGCTCACGCCGTCTCGTCTCCGCTGCCATCATCCAACGATGCATCCGAGCCGTTGGTCATTGGCCCCATAAGCTGCTTGGCTTGCAGATCGGGCAAGGCTTGCACCTGCTTGAGCGCGCGGTCCATGGCGCGACTTCTGACCTGGGCACTGTCGACCGTTCGAACCACGGTTTCAGCCTGCGTTTTGATTTTGCTGAGCACATCACCAAATTTGCCGAACTCGCTTTTAACCGCACCCAGAACCTGCCAGACTTCGCTGGCACGTTTTTCAATGGCCAGGGTTCGAAAGCCCATCTGCAAAGAATTGAGCATAGCCAAGAGGGTCGTCGGGCCTGCCAGGGTGACTCGGCAGTCGCGCTGCAAATACTCCAGAAGCCCTGGGCGCCTGAGCACTTCAGCATAGAGGCCTTCTGTCGGTAAAAACAGAATTGCAAAATCCGTGGTGTGAGGCGGCTCGATGTACTTGTCGGCAATCGATCGCGCCTCAAGGCGAATGCGTTGCTCAAGCGCGCGCCCTGCCTCCTCTGCTGCCACGGCGTCTGCCTGCTCTTGTGCCATCAGCACGCGCTCATAGTCCTCATTGGGAAACTTGGCATCAATAGGCAGCCACAGCGGCGTGTCGGTGTCGCCCTTGCCGGGCAGCTTGATCGCAAAATCCACCACGTTGCGACTGCCCGGCCGGGTTGCAACCTGAACGCCATATTGTTCAGGCACAAATACCTGCTCAAGCAGCGCACCCAACTGGGCTTCGCCAAAAATACCCCGCGTCTTGACGTTGGTCAGCAAATGCTTGAGGTCGCCCACGCCCTGAGCCAAGGACTGCATGTCGCCCAAGCCCTTGTGCACCTGTTCTAGCCAATGCGCCACTTGCTGGAAGCTCTCACCCAAGCGGGCCTGCAGCGTGGTTTGCAGTTTCTCGTCAACTGTGGCACGCATTTCATCGAGCTTAAGGGCATTGCTGGCCTGCAATGCGTTGAGTTGGCGCTCCATGGTCTCTCGGACCTCTCCCATTCGCCGCGCATTGGCCTCGCTCAGCCCGCTGAGTTGATTGGAAAGCGTGTCGGAGAGGTTCTTTTGCAAAAGCGAAAGCTGCTGTCCAACGACGTCCATTTGCGCAAGCTGGCTTCGGCCAGATTCGGCCGACTGTTGGATCAGGGTTTGCTGAAGTCGCTCAATGCTTTGGCTTAATTCTTGCCTCTGAGCGCGCGCCGACTCAGCGATTTCGCGCCGCAGCGATTGCTCAATCGCGCTGATCTGAGCAGGCAATTGCTCCAGCAAAGCCTGCTGGCGCTCCATATTGCCGCTAGCGGACGCGCTCTTGTTTCGCCAAACCCAGACCAGCAGCAGGGCCAACAGCCCAACGAGCAAAAACCAAAGAGGACTGAACCAGGGCTCGCTCATCACGGTGTTGATGGTCCGAACACCTCAGGACTTGATCACCTGGGGATTCAAAGGCGTGATCGCCTTGCCCTGGGTCAAGTAGGCAATGAGGTTGTCAGCGGCAAGTTGAGCCATAGCCATGCGTGTTTTGATCGTGGCGCTGGCAATATGCGGTGTGAGGACGACGTTTTTCAGCTTCAACAGGCTCGGGTGTACCTTGGGTTCACCCTCAAAAACATCCAAGCCTGCGGCGGCAAGCTGCCCACTAGCCAGGGCTTGGGCCAGGGCGGCGTCATCAACGATACCGCCACGGGCAATATTGACCAAGGTTGCTGAGGGCTTCATAGAACCTAACTCTTTGGCACCAATGGTGTGATGTGACTCAGCACTATAGGGCACCACCAACATGACATGATCGGCTGTGCTTAAAAGTTCTTCTTTGCTAACGTAAGTCGCCTTGCACGCAGACTCAAGGTCTGCACTCAAGCGGCTTCGGTTGTGATAAATCACTCGCATACCAAATCCATGGGCCGCCCGCTTGGCAATCCCTTGACCAATGCGCCCCATGCCAATGATGCCCAGCGTGCTGCCGTGTACTTCGGTGCCGGCAAACATATCAAAGCGCCAACGGTCCCAGTGGCCGGCACGCAAAAAATGCTCGGATTCAGCCATGCGCCTGGCTGTTGCCATCATGAGGGCAAATCCAAAGTCAGCAGTGGTTTCGGTCAGGACGTCTGGTGTGTTGGTTGCCAGGACACCCTTGGCTGTCATCGCCGGCACGTCGAAGTTATTAAAGCCCACCGCCATATTGGCGCAAATCCTCAGCTCCGGGCAGGCATCCAGAATTGCGGCATCGATGCGCTCACTGCCAGTCGTGAACACACCCTGCATCCCAGCGGCGCGGCTGCGCAATTCTTCAGGCGTCCAAATGTGATCGTCTTGGTTGGAGACCACATGAAAATGCGCACGAAGCAGTTCCAGCGTTTCGGGAAAAACAGCGCGGGCGACCAGGACTTTGGGTTTCATAGCGTCAAAAGGCAAAAAAGAGAAGATCGCTGGCTGCAAAAAAGCCAGGCCAGCAACAGATTTTCATTGTAGGTTGGCAATTCTCGCCGCACGCCGGTGCATCATCAGAGGTCAGCCTGTGCCCCGGTGCCGCTGCAGAGGTTCAAGGGCTGGTACTCAGAAGAAATAGAGCAAGAGGTAGCTGAGCAGCAAGACCAAAACCCAGGTGGCCATGCTGCGGGTTGACCATGTGCCACCCAGGCGGACTTCAAGCGGCTGCTCCTTCATGACCAAATCAAATACCGATCGCAGCGCAAGCTTCCAGAGCAGGTGTAATCTGTGAGCGATCTGCGCGCATGCATTTCGCATCCAGACAGAGCACAGTCGCGGCCCACGTCGGTAGAACCAGTCCCAATCAAGCGTAAGGCCCAAAACCTTGCGCAAAACTGGCAAAGTCACGAAAAAGGCGATGGCTGCAAACGAGAGCAACTGCATTTGCTCCGTGACGTGAGCCCAGGTGTATGGCTGATAGTCCAACACAAAAGGCAACAACCCGTACAAGATTTCGGGCCAGACACCCAAGCCAATACACAGCGCAGCCAGGATCCACATCGCCACATTCATGCTGGGTGCCACGTCTTGAACGTCGATTTGCCGCCGACCGCCGAAAAACACCAGCCAATTGAATTTCAGGCCAGCATACAAAAACGTACACGCCGACGCACCCGTTAACAACAGCCAGACCCACTGCAGATGCGCCTGGGCCGCGGCGGCCGTCAGAAGGGACTTGGTCGCAAACCCCGAGGTAACCGGAAAGGCCGCAATTGCCAGCGCGCCAATCACGCCAAAAAAGGCTGTCAGCGGCATGGCACGGGCAAGCCCGCCGAGCTCACTGAACAAACGCCTCCCCGTGCTCTTGATGACTGCGCCGGCAACCATTAACAACAAGGCCTTGTAGACGATGTGAGAGAAAGCGTGTGCGGCCACGCCATTGATGGCAAGCTCGGAGCCAATGCCAATAGCGGTCACCATGAACCCTACCTGGCTGACGATGGAGTACGCCAGTAAACGGCGAATATCGTTTTCGAGAATGGCGTAGACAATGCCGTAAAACACCATACAAAGACCAAGGCCAACCAACAGCTCAGTACCCGCAAAGCCCTTGAGCAACACGAACACAGCAGTCTTGGTGGTGAACGCCGACAAAAACACCGACCCGCTCCACGACGCCTCGGGGTAGGCGTCAGGCAGCCAGGCCGATAATGGCAGCGCCGCGGCATTGATCAAAAAGCCCACCAAAATCATCCAATGCGCCGCAGAATCCAGTTGCATGGCACCAAAAAGCACCTCACCCGTCTGCTGCACATGCCCTGTGATACCGGCAAAAAGAATCACACCACCTAGCAGGTGTACCGATAGGTAACGCCTGGCGCTGCGGTAGGCGCGTGGCGTTCCCGCACTCCACAGCACCAATGTGGAGGCCAAGGCCATCACTTCCCAAAAAACGAACAAGGTGACCAAGTCACCCGCCAAGGTCACTCCGATCGCGGCGCCTGCGTAGACAAACGCGGCCGGAACTTCTACCCGGCTGGTTTGGCTTAAAGCATACAGACCACCCAGGCCAGCCATCATCGCAAAAACAGTCGCAAACAAACGCGACAGTGAGTCCATGTGCAATAAAACCAGGTTGTGCCGGAGGTAGGACCAGGCACCATGGTCACCCAAGGGAATCTGCCAGAGCGCAAGCAAGGCCAGCATCGGCGCTAGCAAGATCACCCCGTTGCGTGCGACACCTTTTAAGACAGCCATCACCACCGCGGCAAGAATCAGGATCAAGCCTGGATGAACAACCATCGCCTCACTCATGGTCGTCCTCGTAGTACGTGTCAGGGCGGCGCAAAACCAGGGAGAGCAGTTTGACGATCGCGACCACCGCCAGACAGGTCAAGAAACTAAACCAGGCCGGAAATCCAATGACAGCGTCAATCTCAAAATGGGGGTGGCCGTGCACCAACAGGCCCGCAAGCACGCTGGCCCCAGCCACACACAGCAGAAAAATCCAGACCCAAAGTCCCGGGCGACCAGCGTTTTCAGTACTTGTCTGCGGTGAATTCATGCCCATCAACGCTCCAACATCTGCTGTGCCAGCGCCAGAGGCAAACCTGGCACAAAGAACAAGACAATGACAGCCAATGAAGTCAAGCCCATGGCCAAGATCGTGGGCCAGGGCGCCTCACCATGGGCATGCTCATCTTCTGTCTCGGCAGGCGCAACGAAAAAGGCTTGATAGACGATCGGCAAAAAATACGCCGCATTGAGCAAGGTGCTCACGGCAATCACACCGATCACCAGCCAATTCACGGGTGCTGTTGCGCCACTGAGCATGTACCACTTGGATACGAAACCGACCGCCAACGGCAAGCCAATCATGGACAGGGAGCCAATGGTGAAGGCACCCATGGTCAGGGGCATGCGACGGCCGATGCCACCGAGCTGGCTGACTTCGGTCTTGTGCGCCGCGGTGTAAATAGAGCCCGCTGCAAAAAACAGCGTGATCTTGCCTACAGCATGCGCTGCCAGGTGCATCGCCGCACCCACAAGCGACAAAGGTGTCAGGACAGCCGTCGCCATCACGACGTAAGACAACTGGCTCACGGTAGAAAAAGCCAGGCGCCGCTTCAAATTATTGGCCCGCAAAGCGATTACCGAGGCCGTCAGAATTGTGAAGCCCGCCACCACAATCAGCGACCCTCCCACCCTCCGTCGCATCTTGAACTCAGTCGCCCGCATCAAAGGCGACCACGACCTCGAAGTCCTAAAAGGCATCTTCAGCCGCAACGAAAGCAACGTCTTCAGCCCCC
>JAURGS010000091.1 GCA_030833685.1 Rhodoferax sp.
GGTCTGGTCGTAGCCATCAAACACCAGTTGCTGAAGATAGGCCAGGCAATCGGGTTGACCCCAGTCACTGGCAATTTGAGACGCAATCTTTGGATGCGTTTTCCCGATGATCAACAGCGCAGCCCGACGTTGCGCTTGAGCAGCCGGGCCCTGGTCTGCAATGCTGATGATGTCTTTTGGCGTTTTCGGCTCAGGAACAGCCAACTCATCCAAGTTCTCGAATGCAAAATTCAGATCGGCACTCGACTCATCGACTGAGGCGCTCAACTCCATGGGCTGGGTCGCCGCAAAATCCTCCTGAGGTTCTTGCTCACGCCCAGCGCGCGCAGACAAAGCTGCAGCCTGCTCTGCGCTCAAACGTCTACCTTCTTTGTCAACGGGGTATTCTGGTACCGCGGCATATTTTTGGACTTTGGCGGGTGTCCGACGAATCTCCGCATCGTTGACTTCGTTGAAAACTGCCCAAACCGAATCGGTATCGGCCTCTTTCACGTCGACCTGCCCTTGGGCCAAGGGCCGCGCACGAGATCGCCGTTCAACCAGCGGATCACCAGTCAGCTCGTGAATACCTGCAGCCTTGGAGCGATGCGCATCAGTCACCACGCGGTGAGCGCCCAGAACAGCGCCCAGAAACTCTTTGACGAATTCATTTTCACGCTCAGAAAAAGGCCTGGCCGCCACGTGATCAGGGTCCCGGCGCCTGAGCGCCAAGAGTTTGAGATAGGTCTCGCAGGCTGGGGTACCCCAAAGTAGTGACAGCTTGTCGGCAACGCGTTCGTTCTGGCCGCCTAGGACCTCTTGAATCAAATCAAGTACAGCGTTTTGGTCACCATCCGCAAAAGCTTTCGCTATGGTGGCACGAAGAGATAAGGGCAAATTTTTATCGCTCATTGTTGATGCACATGCGTCAGGCCATACGCCCTTGGCCCTAAATGGTAACGCGCAGGCCCTATGGCTCTGTCCCAGGCTTCAAAATACCGGCGACCCGCCATTTGTGCTGCGCTCAGTGGGTCTCTCGCAAAAGCGTGTTGACGCGCAAACTGCCGCCTCCTTTTGTCAACGACAACAGGCGATCGATATTGGGGTGACTGCCCGGATTCAATCGGGCGTGCTCTGTGTGCTCCGCAAAAAGGCTCAAACCTTCATTAGCCGCCGCGAGGTTAATCACGCCATACTTGGATGCCAGGTAGGCATAAACCGCCAGAGAGCCCGCCTGCCCTGTCCGGTTCTCAATGACAGCCAGACGCTGTCCAGCCTCATCCCAAAGTTCAAGCGCTGCGACATGGTCTACCGACGGCAAGCCCCGAAGAATCTCTGAAAACTTCATTGCGAGTGTCTCAAACAAGGAGAAATCATGGCGTAGCTGCGGTGCCAGCGCTTTTCAAATTCAGGCTTAGGCGGCGTTCGCCAACGCGCAAGACCTCGGTTTCCACATGACGCGCACGACCTCCGCCAAGGCCAACCCAACACCTATGCCTTACCCGCCAAGCGTGCCAAAGATCGCCGCTGCAGCTCCAAAATCAAGCTCACGAGTTCATGCGGTGGCTCGATGTGTTCACCAGAAATCGAGTGGGGGAAAAACAGGCCTAAACCACGCGCGTCACGGCGACGCAGAATGGCCGTGTGGCTCTGGGTCTCGTCAGCGAGTTCCAACACAACCTCAACCTCACCCATCAGAGGGACGTCCAATTTCTCATCGTCGTGGATTTGCACCGATATGCCGGTGACGCTTAAGTCGTTGGCCGTGGCACCCACCGCGCGCCCATTGGCGAGCAAGGACACACCCAGATCCATCAACACTGCCGAGCTGAGGCGGAAAGTCTGTCGCTGGTTAGCCTGTCCATCGCTCAATGACCCCAAAAAACGCGACAACTTTTGAATGTCCTGCGCGTCAAGTGCAGGAGACAGCTGGCCAGTCGCAGCACTGCTCAAATGGAGCGCACTGCCATCAAACTCAAAGTGGAGATCGCCTAAATCCAGTGTTTTCATGGAGTTACCTGTCTGTTACCGCGGACACGATTACACAAAAAAGCTGCGCTACTGTAACGCTTCTGCAAACACCCTGGGGAAAACACTGGGCGCAAGGTCCTTCACTCTTCTTGACACAGCGTTCTGTCTGGCGACAAGCTTTTGACGCGATGGTAAGAATTGAACCAAAAAAAAGGCCTGATCAAGGTGCGCATCAGGCCTTTTTGGGATTGGTCGGTGTGAAAGGATTCGAACCTTCGACCCCTTGCACCCCATGCAAGTGCGCTACCAGGCTGCGCCACACACCGAAGGGTGACATTATAGGGGCCGGGGCCGTTCTTCAGAGGTCTTGCGACAACAGATCTTGAATGGCTAACAGCTCCTGGCGCAACTGGCGCATGGTATTGCGCTGCAAAGGCGATAAGGCCGCCTTAGGTATGCGGTAGCTGGACTCCTCCAACATGGCTTCGGTCAGTTCAATCACCTCGATGCCCTCTACGACGTTCGGCAAATCCGGTGCGGAGCGCCGCTCAGCCTGCATCAGTTCTTGCATTTTGTTGCGCGCCCCAACGATTGTGAAACCCTGCTCATACAAAAGGTCGCGGATCCGGCGGATCATCATGACCTCATGATGCTGGTAATACCGGCGATTGCCACGCCGCTTCATGGGTTTGAGCTGACTAAACTCTTGTTCCCAATAACGCAGCACATGCGGTTTAACCCCGCACAAATTCGCCACCTCACCAATGGTGAAGTATCGTTTGGTGGGGATCAAAGGTAGGCTCGACTCCATGGATGCATTCTCGGGTCGTCAACAGGCCAGGGGCATTTTAAGGCGCTGCGCTGGGCCTAAACACTCATGCCCCAGAGGCGGGTTCACCAGGCGATTGAATTTGCTCCTTGAGCTTTTGACTGGCGTGAAAGGTCACGACACGCCGGGCATCAATGGCCACAACTTCTCCGGTTCGTGGATTTCGCCCCGGTCTGGCGGCCTTGGTTCGAATCTGAAAATTGCCAAATCCACTGATCTTGACGTCCTCGCCATCGACCAAGCTGGCCAGGATCTGATCAAAGAATGCGTCAACCATATCCTTGGCCTCGCGCTTGTTCAAGCCAATTTGCTCAAACAGCAAATCAGACAACTGTGCCTTGGTCAACGCCGGCGTCGTCAGAGATTCAACTGTGATATCCATAGTGTTCCTTTCAAAAAGGTCCAAAAGCCGTCAAGCGCGTTGCTTCGCGCCGAGTTTATCGCTCAGCTCGGCCAGAACCGTAGCAACTGACGCGTCTATTTCCACATCGGTCAGGGCACGGCCATCTGAATTCAGACTCAAGCGAATAGCCATGCTTTTTTCACTGGAGTTCGCGGGCCTGTAGATATCAAACAAATTGGCCTGACGCAACAATCCTTGAACAGGGGCTGCCCAAATCACGCGCATCAAATCGTCATGGCTTACTGACTCCTCTACCAGCACCGCAATATCTCTTTCTACAGCTTGAAATTTCGATACGCCTGAAAAAACAGGCACCTGTCGCGAAACCAGGGGCTCAAGGTCAATCTCAAAGAGGATAGGGGTCTGATTGAGCTCGTAGGCCTGACACCACTGCGGATGCAACTCACCCACAAATCCAATTGGTCGGTCTTGCAGCCAAACGCGCGCGCAGCGGCCTGGGTGAAGCGCTGGATGGTCAGCGGCCTCAAACCGCAAGGACAACGGGGCGAACAAAGCTTGCATATCGCCCTTCGCGTCATAAAAATCGACCTCGCGCTTGGCGCCCGTCCAGTCCGGGGCGTCGCTCAATCCTGTAGCCAGTGCCGACAGACGCATTGGCTGATCAAAACCTTGCACCGTCTCATCGCTGTTCTGGACCGATGGGTCACGCAAAAAAACCCGACCGACTTCGAAAACCCGCACCCGCTGCGCTTTGCGATCTTGGTTGAACTTCAACACCTGGATCAAGGACCCGATCAACGTTGATCGCATCACGCTCATCTGACTGGCAATTGGATTGAGCAGGCGAATGGGACTCGCATTGCCAGCCAACTCACGCTCCCATCGCTCCTCGACAAAGCTGAAATTAATCGTCTCCTGGTACCCCAAGCCAGCCATCGCATGCCGAACCGCGTAGGGGTTTCTGCGCGCTTCAGGCAGGATTCGTGCCGTCACGGGCGCAATAGGCGGCGTGTCTGGTAATTTGTCGTAGCCCACGACACGGGCGATCTCTTCAATCAAATCTTCTTCAATTTGCAAGTCAAATCGATAAGAGGGTGCCGTGACGATCAGCTTGCGGCTCGATTCTTGAACCTCCAGACCCAGGGCCCGCAACGCTGTCGCACACTGTTCCTGGGTCAGCGTCATGCCAAGCACTTTGCATACCCTGTCCACACGCAGGACCACTGGTGCGGCTTGCGGCATCGCGCTTTGTTGGTCGGTGGTCGGTCCGACTTGGGTATTTGGCGTACCGCAAATCTCGACAATCAATTGCGTGATGCGCTCGATATGCTCACAGGTCGTGGCAGGATCGACACCGCGCTCAAAACGATGCCCTGCGTCAGTGGAAAAATTGAACCGACGCGATCGACCAGCGATGGAGCGTGGCCACCAAAACGCCGCTTCGACATAAACATGGCGGGTTTCATCTGACACCGCGGTCGCATCCCCACCCATGATTCCCGCCAAAGACTCTACCGCCTGTTCATCAGCGATAACGCCGACCGAGTCATCGAGCTCCACCGTGCTGCCATTGAGCAACTTAAGCCGTTCGCCAGCCCTACCCCAACGAACCTCCAAGCCGCCATGAATTTTGTCGAAGTCAAATATATGGCTAGGGCGACCCACCTCAAACATCACGTAGTTGGAAATGTCGACCAGTGGCGTCACGCTGCGTTGGCCACAACGCGCCAATCGGTCCACCATCCACTGCGGGGTCTTGGCCATCGGATTCACGTTTCGAACAATGCGCCCAGAGAAGCGGCCGCACAGGTCGGGTGCAGCGATGTTGACCGGCAAAACGTCGTTCAGGCTGGTAGCCACAGGGGTGAAAGTCGGGGACTGAAGCGGTGCGCCGGTCAGGGCAGACAACTCACGGGCCACACCAAAAACGCTCAGACAATGCGCCAGGTTGGGCGTCAGCTTCAGGGTGAAGAGGGTGTCATCGAGGTCCAGCAAAACGCGCACATCAAGACCAAGTTTTGCATCTTGGGGGAGTTCAAGCAAACCACTGTGGTCTTCGGATAATTGGAGTTCCCGCGCGGAGCACAGCATCCCGTAACTCTCAACACCACGCAGTTTTCCCACGCCGATCGTGAAGGGTTTGCCATCTTCAGCGGGCGGCAGTTGCGCACCCACAGTGGCAAGGGGCACTTTGATGCCGGCGCGCGCGTTGGCCGCGCCGCAGACGATGGTCAGCCGCTCAGCCTTGCCCACATCAACTTCGCAGACGCGCAGGCGTTCAGCATTGGGATGCTGCCCAGCAGTGACGATTTCGCCAACGACTACGCCAGAGAACGGCGGCGCGACAGGCCGCAGTTCCTCGACTTCCAAGCCTGCCATGGTCAGGGTGTCGGCGAGTTGCTGCGTGCTCAATGGCGGGTTACAGAATTCTCGCAGCCAGGATTCAGGAAATTGCATAGGTCCGAAGAGATCAGGTTTTCAGGGGTAGGCGGCTTGCAGCAGCTTTTTTTTGCTTAGCGAAACTGTGACAAAAAGCGAATATCGCCGTCGAAAAATAGACGCAAATCGTTGACGCCATAACGCAGCATCGTGAGACGATCTGGGCCCATGCCAAATGCAAAACCGATGTAGCGCTCCGGATCAAGGCCCATGTTACGAATAACTTGCGGGTGTACCTGGCCCGATCCCGCGACTTCAAGCCAACGACCGGCGAGCGGCCCGCTTGAAAATTGAATATCAATTTCTGCGCTGGGTTCCGTAAAAGGGAAAAAACTCGGACGAAAGCGCAGAACCAGGTCATGCGACTCGAAAAATGTTTTGCAAAAATCCGTGAACACGTACTTCAGGTCCTTGAAGCTCACCTGTTCCCCTACCCAAAGTCCCTCGCACTGATGAAACATGGGGGAATGCGTGGCGTCACTGTCAACCCGGTAAGTCCGCCCTGGCGCGATGACGCGAATCTCCGGCATATCACCTGTGAACAGGCCATCTGGTGTGAGCACCTCACCGGCCAGCGCACGGTGTTTTTTGACGTGTTGTACCGCATAGCGTATCTGCATGGGGCTGGTGTGCGTGCGCAGCAGATTGGGTGCTTGTGCTGTGCCACCTTCGACATAGAACGTGTCATGCATGGAGCGCGCCGGATGGTCTTGGGGTGTGTTCAGCGCCGTGAAATTGAACCAGTCTGTCTCGATCTCAGGCCCCTGCGCCACATCAAACCCCATGGACGAAAAAATCGCCTCGACACGCTCGAGCGTGCGCGACACAGGGTGCAAACCCCCTTGGCCCCGCTCTCGCCCTGGCAAGGTTACATCCAGGGCCTGTGCCTGAAGCTGTTTGTTCAGCTGCTCCTGCTGCAGTTCAACTCGCCGGGCACCCAGAGAGGCTTCGATGGCCTGTTTGGCCAAGTTCATTGCCGCACCCATGGTCTTCTTCTCATCGACCGACAGGCTTGACATACCCTTCATCATCTCTGTGATGCGGCCCGACTTGCCGAGAAACAGAGCCTTGGCATTTTCAAGGTCGGCGGGCGTTAAAGCCGCAGCAAAAGCCTCTCGAGCGTTTTTGACGAGTTGATCAAAGTCGTTCATAAAACTCGTTTCACAAATTCAATAAAAAAGGGCCAGCGCTTGGATAAGCCCCGGCCCCTGTCTGATTCACAGGCACGCCGCTCGAGCAAGCGGCGGCAGAATCACACTCAAGCTGCCAGCTTGGCCTTCACCTGTTCAACAATGCCAGCGAAAGCGGCCATGTCATGTACGGCGATATCGCTAAGAACCTTGCGGTCGATCTCGATATTGGCTTTTTTCAGGCCGTTGGCGAACTGACTGTAGGTCAGGCCACACTGACGGGCTGCCGCGTTGATACGCGCAATCCACAGTTGCCTGAATACACGTTTCTTGGTTCGGCGGTCGCGATAGGCATATTGCCCTGCTTTCATGACCGCTTCTTTGGCGATCCGGAAAACATTACCGCGACGGCCGCGGAACCCCTTGGCCAGAGCCAGAACTTTTTTGTGACGGGCGCGTGCCGTTACACCACGTTTGACGCGAGGCATGTAAGTACTCCTTGTTCGTCGTTAATTACAGGCCACAGCTGGGCAACATCTGTGCCATACGACCCATATCGGTCGAATGCACATTGGTCGCACCCCGCAGGTGACGCTTGTTTTTGGTGGTCTTCTTGGTCAGGATGTGACGCTTGAAGGCTTGCCCGCGTTTAACGGTTCCACCGGGACGAACGCGAAAGCGTTTTTTCGCCGCGCTCTTGGTCTTCATTTTGGGCATTGGAATGCTCCTATTTTTTGTGCTCGTGAGGCGTTCGCAAAACTTCTTGCGACCTTGATGGCCCCGAGCCACTTCTTTGGCTGTCTGGAAACAGGTTCCAGACAAACCACAACCAGACTATTGCCTGGTATCTCTGCCCCACCCTGCGCCTCGCCCCTTGGCTTGGCGCAAAGTGTGCTCAAACTCACCCCGCCGCAACCTCCGCTGCTGCCGCCTTGGCTGGCTTTTTGCGGCCAGGCGCGATCATCATGATCATCTGGCGCCCTTCGAGCTTTGGAAACTGCTCGACCACAATCAACTCACCCAAGTCATCCCGAATCCGGTTCAACAGTGCAATACCCAGTTCCTGGTGCGTAATTTCACGCCCACGAAAGCGCAGGGTTATCTTGCACTTATCACCGTCGGCCAAGAAGCGCCGGATATTGCGCATCTTGATGTTGTAGTCGCCATCATCCGTGCCAGGCCGAAACTTGACCTCTTTGATGTCGATCACAGTTTGTTTAGCCTTCGCCTCCGCCGCCTTTTTCTGTTCCTGGTACTTGAATTTGCCGTAATCCATTAAACGGCAAACGGGTGGGCTGGCAGTCGCCGCGATCTCGACCAAATCCACATCGAGATCCCCTGCCATTCGCAGGGCCTCCAGCAGGCTGACAATCCCTAAAGGTTCATTGTCTACCCCCGTGAGTCGCACCTCTGGCGACATAATTTCACGGTTCAATCTATGTTTGCGCTCTTCGCGCTGACGGCGGTCACGAAATTCGGTAACGATGACAAATCCCTTCTAACAAACAAAAAAATTGGTGGCCATTGCCTCAGGCCGCATAAGGCATAACCTTAAGCGGCTGATTTTCGAGACACATCCTGGGAGAGGGTTTTAGAAAAATCTTCCAAAGACATGACGCCGAGGTCTTGGCCACCCCGCGCACGCACCGAAACGCTATGAGACGCCATCTCTTTGTCACCAACGACCAGCAGATAAGGCACCTTGCGCAGGGAGTGCTCGCGTATTTTATACGTAATTTTCTCGTTCCGAAGGTCAAGCTCAACCCTAAACCCTTGATTCTTCAGCGTTTTAACGACATCGTGAACGTAAGGTGCCTGAGCATCGGTGATGTTGAGAACCTGAACCTGAACCGGTGCCAGCCAGGCTGGTAGCGCACCAGCAGTCTCCTCGATCAAGATACCAATGAAGCGCTCCAGGCTGCCCACAATGGCCCGGTGCAACATCACCGGTCGGTGGCGCGCGCCATCCTCACCCACATACTCGGCGCCCAGGCGCTCCGTCATAAAGAAATCCACCTGCATGGTGCCGCACTGCCAATGGCGCCCAATGGCATCTTTCAGGGTGTATTCAATTTTGGGACCGTAAAACGCGCCCTCGCCTGGAGACACCTCGAACTCACAACCCGAAGCGCGCAAACTTTCAATCAATGCCGCCTCCGCCCGGTCCCAACTTTCATCAGAGCCAATGCGCATCTCAGGACGGGTAGCGACTTTGTAGATGATGTCCTTGAAACCGAAGTCTTTGTACACCCGCTGCAATAGCGCCGTGTAGGCCGTGCATTCGCTGAGGATTTGATCCTCAGTGCAAAAAATGTGGCCGTCATCCTGGGTAAAACCTCGCACCCGCATGATTCCGTGCAAGCCGCCAGTGGGCTCGTTGCGATGGCACTGTCCAAATTCTCCGTAGCGCAGCGGCAGGTCGCGGTAACTCTTAATCCCCTGTTTGAAGATCAGGATGTGACCCGGACAATTCATCGGCTTGAGCGCATAGTGGCGCTTTTCGC
>JAURGS010000092.1 GCA_030833685.1 Rhodoferax sp.
AAAGAACAAACCTCAACTCGGCTGCTGCAATTGCGGATTGGGTGACGCAGCAAGGGGTGGATCGAAGCAAGTTCAACGAGCAGTTCAATTCGTTTTCTGTTGCCACCAAGGTGCGCCGCGCCATCCAGCTGCAAAACGCCTACCCCGTATCAGGTGTTCCTTCGCTAGGGGTGGCGGGCCGTTTTTACACAGACGCAGAACTGGCCGGCAATATGGATCGCGCCCTCAGCGTGGTCGACCACCTGGTGGCCGAGGTTCGCGCGGGTCGCTGATCCTTGATCAATCGGCCCGGGCGATCGCGCGCTTGCGGACTTCTATCCTGGCGAATCGCCCGAAGAGGGCATGGCTACAATGCTTTTCATGCAAGATTCGTGCCTCTCAAAACGTCTGTCCACGCTGGTCCTGTTAAGCCTCGGACTGTGCTTGGGCTTAGGCACTTTTCAGGCTCGGGCTGAGAAAGCTGACCGCTCGCAGCCGATGAATATCGAAGCTGACGCTTTGCGACATGACGAGGCTGCCCAAGTCAGCGTCTTCACTGGAAAAGTTGTTGTAACCAAGGGCACGATACAGATTCGTGGCGCGCGGCTGGAGGTTCGTCAGGACAAAGACGGCAATCAATTCGGACTGGTTACTGCCGAGCCCGGCAAGCTTGCGTTTTTCAGGCAAAAGCGCGAAGGGCTGGATGAGTACATCGAGGGTCAAGGCCAAACCATCGATTACGACGGCCGAGCAGATGTGGTGAAGTTTGTGGGACAGGCGCAGCTCAGGCGTTACCAGGGGGCCAAACTCAACGATGAGTTCAACGCGGGCGTCATCGTCTACAACAACATCACTGACGTCTTCACCCTGGATGGTCAACCCCGGCCTGGGAGCGTGGGCAGTCAGGGTCAGCCAGGCGCTCCTGCAGGACGTGTTCGGGCCATGCTGGGGCCCAAAACCGACAGCCGCCAAACCAGCGGCCCGGCCGACAACTCCCTCAGAATCAGCCCAGCACTCAAAGAACCCAAAAAGCCATGACCGCGGACATCGCGCAGCCCGCGGCGAGCGCCCCAGAGCGAACCTCAAAGCCAGGACAAGCGGCTGTACTGCGGGCTGAGCATTTGCAGAAATATTACGGTGTGCGCCAAGTCGTCAAGGATGTCTCTTTGACGGTTCGCAGTGGCGAGGTGGTCGGTTTGCTCGGCCCTAACGGTGCTGGGAAAACCACGTCGTTCTACCTGATTGTTGGCCTTGTGCGGGCAACCCACGGCCGGATCACGATTGACGGGGAACCCATCGAACACCTGCCCATTCACCGACGCGCGCGTATGGGTCTGGGTTATCTGCCTCAGGAAGTGTCGATCTTTCGCAAATTGAACGTGGAGGACAACGTGCGCGCTGTTCTCGAGCTGCAATCGGATGAGCATGGCCGCCCGCTGGGGTCAACTGCGATCGAGGCGCGGCTTTCTCAACTGCTGCAAGACCTGCGAGTTGAGCATTTAAGAAAATCGGGCGCTATGTCGCTCTCAGGTGGTGAGCGCCGCCGTGTCGAAATTGCCCGTGCCTTGGCCACGCAGCCGCGCTTTATCTTGCTCGATGAGCCTTTTGCCGGAATCGACCCTATCGCGGTGATTGAAATCCAGCGCATCATCGGCTTTCTGAAAGAGCGTGGCATTGGTGTTTTGATCACAGACCACAATGTGCGCGAGACGCTGGGCATCTGCGACCACGCCTACATCATCAGTGACGGCCAGGTGTTGGCCAAAGGTACACCGGCTGAGATCGTCAACCATGCGGATGTGCGTCGGGTCTATCTTGGCGAGCATTTCCGAATGTGAACATGAAGCTTGGGTTGTCGCTGCGGCAGTCGCAACATCTCGCGCTCACGCCGCAGTTGCAACAGTCGATTCGCCTCTTGCAGTTGTCCACGTTGGAGCTCAGCCAGGAAATCGAAGAGATGCTGGTAGATAACCCCTTTCTGGAGCGTGATGATGAAGAGGCCGCAGATCGGGAGCAGCACGGTATAGATCACGCGGACATGCCGGTCAGTTCAGCAGAGCGCGTCGCGGAGTTGCCGGCTTATGACAATGCCGATGTGCCTGCAACCAGAGCCGAAGACACGCCTGATGCTTTTACGCTTTCGCAAACGCCAGACTGGGAGGGCGATGGCCAAACGGCTATCACAGCGGATGATCCAGAATGGGGTGGCGACGCACCTGCACGAAAGAGTGGCTTGGATGCCGGACTCGATCGCGACGCAGGCGATCTGGGTGCGCACCAGCAAAGTCTTCAAGATTTTTTGCATCTGCAGACGCTCAATCTTCGCTTAAGCCAGCCAGATCGGGCCGCACTTTATTTTTTGATTGAGTCCTTGAACGACGATGGTTACCTGGAAGACGAACTCGATGCGCTGGCCCAGGGTCTGGCTGGCGCCGACGATCAAGCGCACGAAGCCGCTTTGCACCATTTGAAGGTGGCGCTTGGCTTGCTGCAAAGCATGGAGCCCACAGGCGTTGGTGCCCGCAGTCTGAGTGAATGCCTGCTGCTACAACTGCGCGCACAAACGGGCTCGGCAGCGCTTGTTGCGCTGGCATCTGAACTTTGTCAAAGCCATCTGGAGTTGCTGGCGCGCAAAGACCTTAAGCGTTTGGTTGAAAAAACAGGCGCTGATGTTTCGCATCTGCGCCAGGCTATGGCCCTGATCGCAAAGCTAGAGCCCCGCCCTGGCCGACGGTTTATCAACGTTGAGCAACAGGTTGTGATACCGGATGTGCTGGTCAGGCCGATCGGTGGCGACGGGATGCCGACTTTTCAGGTCCAGCTCAATGCCGATGTGATGCCGCGTCTGCGCGTGCATGAGCTGTACGCTGATGCACTCAGAGGCCATCGAGGCGGCGCAGATGCGAGCCACGTGCAGGGACTGCAGCAACGCTTGCAGGAGGCCCGTTGGTTTATCAAGAACATCCGTCAGCGTTTTGAGACCATTCTTCGGGTCAGCAAGGCCATTGTTGAGCGGCAAAAAGGATTTTTTATGCATGGCGAGTTGGCCATGCAGCCACTGGTTTTGCGGGAAATTGCCGAGGAGCTGGGCCTGCACGAGTCGACGATCAGTCGGGTCACCACCGCCAAATACATGGCGACACCTTTTGGCACTTTCGAGCTGAAGTATTTTTTTGGGTCTGGCCTGGGCACCGAGTCAGGCGGCCACGCATCCAGCACGGCGGTGCGGGCGCTGATCAAACAGTTCGTGGCTGCTGAGAGCCACAAAAAGCCCTTAAGCGACAACCAGATTGCCGATATGCTCAAAGAGCAGGGAATCGAATGTGCACGTCGCACGGTGGCCAAATACCGAGAGGCCATGCGAATCGCGCCAGCCAATTTGCGCAAACTCCTATGAAACGTGAATCCCGATGAATCAGCTTGAGTTGTTTTTGCCTTGCGCGGCTGGCGTTGAGGACTACCTGAGTCAGGAGGTGATGCGGATCACTGGACGCAGCGAGTCCGATGTGATCAAGCAGCGTGGTGGAGTTGCGGCGCGTGCCTCTTGGCGCGACGTGATGCTGCTGAACCTGCACAGCCGGCTGGCGCAGCGCGTTCTGGTTTTGTTGTCTTACGGCGCATACCGGCAAGAGCAGGACTTGTACCGAATGGCCAGCGAGGTGAGCTGGGAGGCCTGGTTCACACCAAAGGAATCCATCAAAGTGGAAGTGACGGCCCAGCACAGTCCGCTGACCAGTCTTAACTTTGCGGCGCTCAAAATTAAGGATGCGGTATGCGATCGGTTCCGAATTAAGGCCAACGGCGTTCGTCCAGATGTGGACACGCACTGGCCTAAGGTGCGCATCTATGCGCACCTGACGACAGATCAGCTGTCTTTGTATATTGATACATCGGGTGAGCCCTTGTTCAAGCGGGGGTGGCGTGAAGATACGGGCGACGCGCCGTTGAAAGAGACGCTGGCTGCGGCCATGATTGTTGCCACCGGCTGGCTTGATGATCCGGCCAAGATCCTGCCCTTGTATGACCCATGCTGTGGCAGTGGAACGATTGCCATTGAAGCGGCACAAATGCTTTGTCATCTGCCCGCCGGCGGCCTGCGCCGCTTTGCTTTTGAGCACATGTTGCCTTTTCAAAAGCACGTCTGGCAGGCAATCAAGGAACAGGCCTACGCTGCATCTGCCCTGCCCACCGCTGCGCAGCACCCCCGGGTATTTGGTAGCGATGTTTCGCACCGCATGGTTGACTTTGCGCAGCGCAATGCCGAGCGCGCGGGCGTAGCCGCTCTGATCGAGTTTCGCGGCGGCGACGCATTGCAGCGCATGCCGCCGAGCACCGAAGCTGGTGTGTTGTTGTTGAATCCTCCTTACGGCGAACGTATTGATGTGGGCGGCGTGGCGGGGTCAGCGCGGACCGGTGGTGGGCGCTCGGACCTGACAGACGGGCGCACGTCAGGCACGTTCGTGGCTCGCGAGGCGCCCCAAGCCGAGCAGGGGACAGACTTTTTCGAGCAGCTTGCTAGCCACTGGAAACGTCATTACCCGGGATGGACTGCCTGGATGCTGACGCCTGACATGAAGCTGCCGGGCAAGATGCGCCTGAAGGCCTCACGCCGCGTGCCCTTGTGGAACGGGCCCTTGGAGTGCCGCTTATTTCGCTTCGATATGGTCGCCGGGAAATTGGATGCCCGTGATGCAGCCGGTAGTCCTTGATACCAATGTCGTTTTGGATCTGTGGCTGTTTCAGGATCCACAGCAGCAATGGTTGGTGCAGCGGCTCGAAAACGGCGCCTGGCAATGGCTGGCGACGCCGTCTATGCGTGAGGAACTGGCCCGCGTACTTACCTACGGTCATCTCAGTAATTGGCTGACAAGAAATCAAATGGGTGCAGAGGCGATTCTGGCTCGGTTCGATGAGGCCGCTACTTTGGTCGCTGCAGCGCCCAAGGCGCTTTTTAGCTGCCAAGACCCAGACGACCAGAAATTCATCGATCTTGCGGTGGCGCACAAGGCCTGGTTATTCAGCAAAGACAAAGCTGTACTTTGCATGAAAAAGCGGCTTGGCACCCTGGGCTGTGTACTCAACCCTCAAGCTAGAACGCGATGAAGGGCCCGGTATAGCTTGGCCCTGAGGTGGTTGTGGTCTTGCCACTGAGGCCCTGAAATACCTTTCGTCCATAGTAGAAGGGCAAGCCCCAATCGAATATGTCACGATCCCCAATCGGCCCAGCCAGGGTCGGTAGCAAGGTATATCCCAGATCAAACAATGTTCGGGTGTTGTCCACAACAAAATTGATTGGAATGGTCGGTGAGCCCCCATTGCCTGTCATATTCGCCGTGAAAGAGGTGGAACGTAATGGGCAGTAGAAATTGCCGCTAAAGCAGGTACTCATTGGGGTGTCAAAGTAAATTCCGTTGGACCCGGTATCGATGAAACTTTCCAGATAAGTTGCCCCCGCCAGCTCGGTTTTGACATACCCCAAGGCATTGGTTTGCAGGATAGTGGCGCCGCTCATGCTGTTGTTTGCCTGCGTGCCAATGCCAAATATCAGATCGCCCTTGAGGCTACTCGCGCCAGGGGCGCTTACCGCGGGCAAATCGATCACGAAGCCATTGTTGTCGGTGCTACGCATGGCAATTGGATTTTGCAGTTGCTCAACCAGGGGAGCTGTAGTGCCAGTGCAAGTACCACCGGAGGGGCAACTGTAGTACTGCCCGGTCAGCCCAGTGACGCATGCGCTGCCGCAATCCTGTTCGAACAAGCCAATGCCAAGAATACCTTTGGCGCCCAGGTCTTGGACCGAATTGATGGGAGAGTAGCCACCACTGGCGCAGGCGGCGGCGGAGTCGCCGATCAGCTGAACCGGTAATGCTGAAATTGTTTGACTACCCAGTTTTAGATCGAGTTTGACGACAGAACCCCATGCATAAGAGAGATCGAGAAAGCGAGCGCAGTTGAAATACGAGGTGTTGGTAGAGGTGACGGTCATCTGATCGCGCAACAGTCGAAGGCCAACGGATCCGGTGTCAACCAGAACATGGTCAATGGTTTGACAGTTGGAAGTGCCTGGCTCACAGATGGTGATATCGGTGTACAGGCGGTTGACCTCCCGCTGCGTGGTCAAAGGCCCTGAATCGACACAGACGCTGATGACGTTGGTGGCACTGCTGCTCGAGGGCGGGCAGCTCGGTGTAGAGGGGCTTGCCGAAGGCCCGCCACCGCCGCCGCAGCCAGCAAGCCCAATAATGAATAAACAGACAATGAACCAGCGCATGAGGGGCTAACGCAACAGGTCTGATATCAGGACACCGGCCGGAACCAATTCAGGTACGTATGCATGACCTGAGAATTGCCGCATCTTCCCGCGCGAGGCGACCACAAGCTTTGCTGAATTGATGACAAGCGGCGCACCGCGTTTGCGCGATGCCCTCATGCTTGCGGCTTCTTCTTTCACGTCCTCAAGATACTGTCCGAACAGAGCGCCAAAGTCCGGCAGGACGGGGCCCTGCCAACGAACCGCAAACACCAGGCCCTGCGCGTTAACAAACTCATGCACCACGGTCCCGGTGTCCAGCGAGAGGGTGTTCTGGGTGTACGCAGCTGCGTTGCCTGGGACCTGGACGGCGGCCAGAGCGCTTCTGGAGGGGGTGTCAACCGGCGTGCCGGATTGGCGAAGGGGAGCCTGGCCAAGCGCGGCGTGAACTTGACCGCACAAGCCCCACAGCGAACTGAGCACCGCCATGCTGGCAAGCAGTCGACACAGTTGGGTTTTCATGAATAAGTTGGTTCTGACATCTGGGGATAGATTGTGTCCGTGCGTGATGGGGCGATGGATGTTGGCCTGTCAATATTTTTTAAAAGATACACCTCTGCGCTTGTTACCGATCAGCGAAAAAAATCGAGCATGGCCGAGCCGTTTCATCGGGCTGCTCCTCGGCATTGAAGTGCCCGCTGTCCAGCGCCTGTCCTGTCACCTGTGCTGCACATTGAGCCTGCCAGAGCTTCAGGGGATCAAACATTTTGTGCACTACCCCCTTTGCACCCCATAGCACGAGCGTGTCGCAGGCGATCTTTTCGCCACGTTCTCGGCTGGCCCGGTCGTGCACCAGGTCAATGCTGGCCGAGGCTCTGTAGTCCTCGCACAGGGCGTGGATGGTTTCGGGCTTGCAAAAGCAGCGCTCGTACTCGGCCAAAGCCTGCGACTCCAGATGCTGGGTGCCACCGGTTCCCCATCCACCGAGCTTTTTGTGCAGGTAGGGTAGTGGGTTGCCGCCAATCATTTGCTCCGGAAGCGGCGCTGGTTGCGTGAGATGAAACCAGTGGTAGTAGGCCTGTGCAAAATCAAAATTGGTCGCGGCATACATGTCCAGCGTTGGCGCAATGTCCATCACGCAAAGGTGACTGACTCGGCTGGGATGGTCAAGGGCTAGTCGGTGCGCCACGCGACCGCCACGGTCATGGCCACCAAGACCAAAGCGCTGCACACCCAGCGCATCTGCCAGCCCAACGATATCGTTTGCCATGGTGCGCTTGCTGTAGTTGAGGTGTTCCTTGTCACCCACTGGCTTGGCAGAGTCCCCGTAGCCTCGCAGGTCCGGCAGCACCAGGTCAAAGTCAGGCGACAGACTCTTTGCTACCCGGTGCCACATCACATGGGTTTGGGGAAAGCCATGCAGCAAAATTAAGACCGGCTTGCCGCGCATGCCTGCCCTGGGAACGCGCGCGGCCAGGCGGATGCGGTTGACCGAAAAATCGCGCAACTCAAAATCGTCGAACCAACTCATCTTTTCGGGTCCCTTCCCTCGCGCAGTGGCGCTACAAAGTGCTGCGTCTGAGGCACCGTAGACCCAGGCTAAGCGTACACATGAGCCGTTCAGGCTGGTCGCTAATCACAGTCAAAACCAGAACGGGCCAGGTCACACACAGCTCTCAGATCAGCGACTGTTGGCTCAGGGCGATCAGTCCTTCAATCGCTCTTCTAACTGTGGCCTGGCGCACAGCAGCCCGGTCCCCATCGAACCATTCGCGGCTGCAAATCACGTTGTCACCTGTGGCCCAGGCCAGCCAGACTGTTCCGACCGGCTTGTCCAGACTGCCGCCACTGGGCCCCGCAACGCCAGTGACAGCGACTGAGATGTGCGCACCTGATTGCGCCAGCGCGCCGCTGGCCATGGCCCTGACCACGGCTTCGCTCACAGCACCGTGGCGCTTGATCAGCTGGGCATCGACGCCTAGCAGTTCTGTTTTTGCACGGTTGCTGTAGGTGACATAACCCCGTTCGAACCAAGCACTGGATCCGGCCAGGTCAGTGCATGTGGCGGCAATCATTCCCCCCGTGCAACTCTCAGCAGTGGCCAGCAGCCATGCGCGAGCCACGAGTTGTTCGGCCAGCTGGCTGCAAAGTGAATCAAGCGTTGGCGGTTTTTTCATGGTTTAGCGCAGGTAGGCCGCAAGCCCGGACAGCGACGAACTCATGCCGACAGACCACTGGATGGCCAGGACCACCAACAGCGTGCTGCCGGCTGCGACAAAGTCATCGAGCATGATGCCGCCGCCAATTTTGGCCCAAGCGGCTTTGTCTGCTTTGGGGTCGACAAAATGGCATAGCCGGTCGGCCCATCCGACGGGCCCTGGCTTGACTGCATCAAAGAAGCGAAACAGGCAGAAAGTCAGCAAGGCCAGCGTCCATGTATTGGCCTGCAGCAGCCACAACACCAACCAAAATGCCGCGATTTCGTCGATCACCACGCAGCCAGGGTCACGAATGTTCAGCTGCCGTGCGGTACTGGCACTGGCCCACCACCCCAAAAGCGATGCGGTGATGACCAGCCAGAGCATGGAGGGGGGTGCGACCCAAGCTGTCAGTACCTCGTACGACAACCAAGCCCAGAGCGTGGCTACTGTGCCAGGTGCCACGGGGCTCAGGCCAGTGCCAAAGCCCAAAGCGAGCAGGCGCGCGGGGTGTCGCAGCATGAAGCCGGCGCTGGCCACCGCCTTTGCCGAGCGTCATCCGGAGATGTGCCTGGGGCTGTATCTGCACTGGCCGGTCGGCGGTTACCGCTGGCTGATGAAAGGCCGCACGTTTTTTCAGCGGCACATGGATTTCGTCAAGGTCAACGGTTTC
>JAURGS010000093.1 GCA_030833685.1 Rhodoferax sp.
GGTCTTCTTCGAAACCACCCAAACCGGCGAAGTACTCTCCAGGTTGTCTGCAGACACGACACTGGTACAGACCGTGGTGGGATCGAGCCTGAGCATGGGCCTTCGCAATCTGGTGATGGGCAGTGGCGCGCTGGTCATGTTGATTTGGACCAATCCCATGGTGATGGCCCAGGTTCTGGGTATTTTGGTTTTGGTGGTGGCGCCAGCGGCCTGGATCGGTCGACGCGTGCGGCGGCTTTCGCGCGCCAGCCAGGACCGTGTGGCCGACTCCAGCGCCATCGCAGCAGAAATTCTCAACGCCATCACGCTGGTGCAGAGTTACACCGCAGAAATGCGTGAAGTCGCCCGTTTTTCGGCGGCTACCCGTGCCGCATTTGAGACTGCTGTGCGCCGTTCACTGGCGCGCTCGGTGCTGATCGCTTTCATCATCATCTCAAGCGCTGGTGCGCTACTTTGGGGCTTGTACCAGGGAACACAAGCGGTGCTCGCTGGCGAAATCAGCGCCGGGCACATGGGCCAGACGGTGGTCTACGTGATCATCCTGGCCGGGGCGTTCGCTGTGCTCGGCGAGGTCTATGGTGACTTATTACGCGCCGCTGGCGCCAGCGAACGGCTGATGGAGCTTCTGGCCAGCCAGTCCGATGTGACAGTCCCCAAGCAGCCGGCCAGCCTACCGCGTTCGGCCACGGGCAGTGTTGTCCAATTTGATCACGTTGGTTTTCACTACCCATCGCGGCCCACGCAGGCAGCCTTGCACGACTTCAGTCTTGAAGCCCTGGCTGGGCAGACCATTGCCCTGGTCGGCCCCAGCGGAGCGGGCAAGAGTACGGTATTCCAGCTCTTGCTGCGGTTTTACGATGTTCAAGCAGGCGAAATCCGCATCGATGGTGTGCCGATTCACCAACTGACGCTGCAGGCGCTGCGCCAACACATCGCCATCGTTGCGCAGGATGCGGTGATTTTTTCGACCAGCGCCATGGAAAACATCCGCTATGGCCGCTTGGATGCCAGCGACGACGAGGTACGTCAGGCAGCGCAGGCCGCTTACGCCGACGCCTTCATCCGCGACCTGCCCCAGGGTTACCAGACTTTTCTAGGTGAGCGTGGCGTGCGATTGAGTGGCGGCCAGCGTCAGCGCATTGCCATTGCACGCGCCATCCTCAAAAATCCACCCATCCTGCTACTGGATGAGGCCACCAGTGCGCTTGATTCTGAGAGCGAACGCATGGTCCAGGCCGCGCTGGCCTCTGCGATGACAGGGCGCACCACCTTGGTGATCGCACACCGCCTGGCCACAGTCCAAAAGGCCGATCGCATCTTGGTCATCGACAAAGGTCGACTGCTGCAACAGGGTACGCACGAGCAATTGCTCGCAGCAGGCGGCTTGTACGCGGACCTGGCCACCCTGGAGTTTCAGGCCTGAGAGGCTGCAACGCTGGTGAGTTGGCGTAGCTCGCGCAATGCAACCATGATGGAGGCCAGATCCGGCGCCTGGGCGCAAACCACTTGCAGCAGTTTGCGCAAGCGATCGAGCGCCTGGGCGTGTTGCTGAGACCAGGACGGCGCATCCTCGAAACCTGCCAAGACGGTGCGCGTGATGTGCATTGCCGTCGCGAACACCTCATCGCGCGAGCTGGCGCGCGCCTGTGTCTGCCAGAGTGTGTCGGTTGGCAAACGGTCCACCTGCTCACGCCAGGCGCTCAGAGCAAGCTCAACATCAACGCTCCAGTACACCCGTGCAACCTCGTCAAGCGGTCGGTGCAGCTCCTGCGAGATATCGACCAACTGCATCACAGGATAGAGGTAATCGAAGGACTGCAAACGGCTGGCGATCTCATCTGGCAGGCCTGTTTGCGCCAGAGCATGGCTTCGGCCCTCCCAGGCTTGCAGCATGACCACGGGCAGCTCGGTCTTGAGCACCTGTGCCAACTGTCTGCTGGCGGGCTGGTACTGCTCCATCAAGCCCTGTAGGGACGCCGGCTTGCTGCCTGCGCGCAAGACCCAGCGGGTGGCTCTTTGCACCACGCCGTGGATCAAGCCCAAGGTGTCGAGCTGAACCTGGCTGGGCACCTGGCCATCCAAGTCGTCAACCGAGCGCCACAGCGCGTCCAAGTCAAACACCTCACGCGCCAACAGGAAAGCCCGCACCACGTCAGCGGGGCTGGCTGCCGTCTCCGCAGACAGAAAGTGAACAAAGGTGGCTCCCACCCGGTTGACCATGTCGTTGGTCACACAGGTGGCGATGATTTCCCGGCGCAAAGGATGTTGCTCAATGGCAAGCGCAAACTTTTGCCGCATGGGAGTCGGAAAATAGTCCTTCAGATAGCGTGCCAGATAGGGATCATCCAGAACGGGCATGCCGAGCATCTGATCAGCAACCCACATCTTGCCGTAGGCCAGTAATACCGCACCCTCGGGCGCAGTCAAGCCCTTGCCCTGCGCCTTGCGCCCCGCAATTTCCTCATCGCTGGGCAGAAACTCCAGCGCGCGATCCAAGCGCCCCTGCGATTCCAGCGCCTGAATCAGTCGTTGCTGACCATCGACCAAGTAGCGCGCGCGGCTGCGCGCAGCGTCCAACGCCTGGGTCTGGTAGTAGTTATCAGCCAGGACAAGCCGGGCCACCTCGTCGGTCATTGCCACAAGCAGGTCATTGCGCTGCTTAAGCGTAAGGTCTCCTGCCTCGACCACGCGATTGAGCAAAATCTTGATGTTGACCTCATGGTCCGAACAATCGACCCCAGCCGAATTGTCGATGGCGTCCGTGTAAATCAAGCCGCCCAGCCCTGCAAACTCAATGCGACCGTTTTGCGTGGCACCCAAATTGCCGCCCTCGACGAACACCTTGCAACGCAGCTCATTGGCACTGACCCGAAAAGCGTCGCTGCCCTTGTCGCCAACTTGCGCATGTGACTCAAAGCTGGCTTTCACATAGGTACCGATACCACCGTTGTAGATCATCTGGACCGGCGCTTTGAGCATGGTGTTGAGCAGCTCAACAGGAGATATCTCCGCAGCAGCTATGCCCAGCAATGCCTGCGCCTGGGCGCTGAGCCTGATGGATTTCGAAGCCCTGGAATAGATCGCTCCACCCTCGGACAAGATACTTCTGTCGTAGTCATCCCAGCTCGAGCGCGGTAAGGCAAAAAGGCGAGCGCGCTCAGCAAAGCTCTTGGCCACATCGGGTGCAGGATCGATGAAGATGTGGCGGTGGTCAAATGCCATGACCAACGCGATGTGCTCAGAGAGCAACATGCCATTGCCAAATACATCGCCTGACATGTCACCAATACCCAATACGCTAAAGGCTGTCGTCTGGGTGTCGATGCCGAGGTTTCGGAAGTGGCGCTTGGTGGACTCCCACGCACCGCGCGCGGTGATGCCCATCTTTTTGTGGTCGTAGCCCACCGAACCACCCGAGGCAAACGCATCTCCCAACCAAAACCCGTAGTCCTGCGCCAACTGGTTGGCGATGTCGGAAAAAGTGGCGGTACCTTTGTCTGCTGCCACCACGAGATACGGATCGTCCTGATCATGCCGCACCACCTGGTCTGGCGGCACAACATCCCCTCGAACCAGGTTGTCGGTCAGGTCCAACAAGCCACTGAGAAACAAGCGGTAACAGGCAACGCCCTCCGCCATCAGCGCTTCCCGATCACCAGGGGTTGGCGGATTTTTAAGGACAAAGCCACCTTTGGATCCTGCAGGCACGATCACAGTGTTCTTGACCTGCTGCGCCTTGACCAGGCCCAGAATCTCGGTCCTGAAGTCTTCGCGTCTGTCTGACCAGCGCAGGCCTCCCCTGGCCACTTTGCCATTGCGCAAATGAACCCCCTCTACGCGTGGCGAGTAGACCCAGATTTCGTAAAGCGGGCGCGGCTGCGGCACGCCCGCCAGCGCGCGTGGATTGAATTTGAAGCTGATGTAAGGCTTGCGGCTGCCATCTTTTTGGCGCTGCCAGAAATTCGTGCGCAATGTCGCTGCTATGGCCAGGTGAAACTGCCGCAGGATTTTGTCCTCATCCAGGCTGTCCACTTGGGCCAGACTGGCTTCAATCTTGTTGGCAATTTCAGACATGGCCTGCTGCCGGTCTGTAGTCAATGCAGGACTAAAGCGGGCCTCAAAGCCGTCCATCAGTAATTGGGTAACGGCCGGATGCTTGTAGAGCGTCGCCTCCATATAGCGCTGGCTGAAGGCGAAGCCGAGTTGTTTAAAGTAGCGGTTGTAAGCGCGCAGCACCGAGATCGCCTGCGCATCCAATGCGCTGACCAAAACCAGTTTGTTGAGATCATCGCTCTCGACCTGGCCACGCCAGACTTGCAGAAACAGGGACTCAAACCGTTCCTGCATTGCCGAGAAATTGACCCCAGGCGGCAAGGTCAAGCCGATGTCGTGAATCCACAAATCGCCCTCGCCTGGTGGCGTCTGGATCTTGTAAGGCTGCTCGTCAACCACCCGGGCACCCAGTCGCTCCAATACCGGCAAGGAATCCGACAGTGCAACTTTAGTGGTGCTGTAGAGTTTCAGACGAAGCATGTTCCCGTGCACGTCCAGTGGCCGGTATAAATTGACAGCCAAGCCATTCTGGTTGGACAAGTCAGCCAGAATGGTGGCGTCATCGGCCCCAACCATCACCGAGAAGCTGTTTTGGTAGCTGGCTGGAAAGGCGTTGGCAAAGCGCTTGGCAACCTGCAGCCCACGGATCTCGCCATGTTGCTGCAGCAGGCGTTGGCGGCAATCGTCCTCCCAGCGCCGTGCCAGCAGCGCGATGCGCGCTTCCAATGCACCAACATCAGGGCTCAGGGGTGCGACGTCTCGGCTTCTGACTAGATAATGGATGCGCGCCAGTGGGTTATCGGTCAGCATCGGCGTGAATTCAATCGACTGACCGTCCAGGGTACGCATTAACTCTTCGCCAATTCGGGTGCGCAACTCTGTGTTGTAGCGGTCGCGTGGCACGAACACCTGGGCCGAGACGAAGCGTCCGAAGGGATCGCGACGCAAGAACAGGCGGGTGCGCTGGCCCTCTTGCAAGCGCAAGATCCCCATCGCATGCTCGGCCAGTGTCTGCCCGTCGACCTGGAACAGTTCCTCACGTGGATAGGTATCCAAAATCACCTGCAACACCTTGGCGGCATGGCTGCCAGGCAAGACGCCCGAGAGCGCCATCACGTGCTGGGCATGCATGCGAATCTGCGGTATGGTCTGCACCGGTGCGCTGTAGGCCTTAGCGGTGTAAAGGCCCAAAAAGCGACTCTCCCCCACCACCGCCCCTTGCGCGTCAAATCGCTTGACCGCAATGCAATCGAGCCAGGCTGGGCGGTGCACCGTCGAGCGGGTCATCGCTTTGGTCACCAATACCAAACGGTCAGAGGTCAAAAATTCTTGGGCTTCGTCGGGCAGCTGACTCACAGCCGTTTGGACCTCACCGCGCAAAATACCTAAACCCGTATCGGCAAGGGCGTACAGCCGCAGTGCACCATCCTGACGCCGGACTTCATAGTCTCGTGCGCCAAGAAAGGTGAAATTCTCATCTTCTAGCCAGAGTAAGAATTGAGCCCCCTCACGCTCGCCGTGTTCGCTCAAGGGAGAGCCCTGTGAGGCCATGCGAACCGACTGCAGCCTCTCGAGCATGGCGGGCCAGTCGCGCACCGAATCGCGAACATCACCCAAGACCCGATCGATTTCGTGGGCTAGCGCCTCTCGGTCAGCCACACTGACCAGTCGATCACATTCGATGGAGATGAATGACTGGATCTGACCATTGCCCTGAGCCAGCCCGGAAGGTTCCAAGGCGCTCACCAAGCGGCCCCGCTCATCCAGGCTTACGGACAGCAAGGGATGAACGATCCAATGTGCCACATGTCCCAATCCGTTGACCGCCATCGTGACAGAGTCGACCAGAAACGGCATATCGTCCTGAATGATTTGCACGATCGTGTGTTCACTCACAAAGCCATCATCGTCCGGGCTTGGGTTAAAAACTCGGATGCGTGCGCCGCTGGCGCCAGGCTTAGCATTAAGCAAGCGCAAGTGGGCGTTGGCCTGTGCCACCAGAAAGGCCGCGCCCCGGGCCTGGAGGGCGGTGGTGTCGGTGTTGTTGAAGTAGGCGCAGATGTAGTCGCCAAGAACGCCCGACTGGGTGCCCTCCAGGCGCGCGATATGCTCACGCAGGTTGGTCAAGGCGTCATGTTCCATGTGAATATTCCATCGCATCCCTTCGATGGGTAAATTCTAGGAACCCACCCTGACCTGCGCTCGGGTCAGCGGTCTGCTTTCATCTGTTTATGCGCTAAATGCATAAAGTGCAGCTTGAAGTCTCAAACGCTAGTCGCCTGCCAGCTCAAGGACCACTGGCCCGATAAAACCATCTGAATCCAGAGCGCAGCCGTCAGCGTCTTGGCGTCGGTAACTGTGCCATTTGCACACCAGCCTAGCAAATCTGAAGAACTGGCCTCAAACACGTCAAGAAACTCACCCTCGTCGAGATGTCGCTCACCGCGGGTGAGCTCCCGGGCAAACCACACTTCAATGACCTCAGTGGAGTAAGCAATCACCGGGTGCAGGACACCGGCGCGCGCCCACTGCCTTGCGCTGTAACCGGTCTCTTCCTTGAGCTCACGCTGCGCGCAGGCCCACATGTCCTCGAGCGCATCGCGTTTGCCTGCAGGAAATTCAATCATCACCTGTCCAATGGGGTATCGAAACTGCCGCTCCATGACCAAATCCCACTGCCCAGCATGCTCAGACAGGATGGGCACAACCATGACTGCACCCGGGTGCACGATGTATTCACGCGTCGCCGTCCCGCCGTCCGGGAGTCGCACCGTATCGCGGCGGGCATCAAGCAAGCGGCCTTTAAACAAATGCTCGCTGCTGAGCCTGAGTTCACGCAGGTGCTCGTCACTCATCGCAAGCTTGCTTTCAAAAGTTGGGCAGATTGCGGCCCGGGCTTTTTCATCCCGGGTGGCATCAAGTGCTCAACATCCGCGCAATCGAATCCGCGCAGATCAACATCAAGCCCCCTGGCAGCAAACCCAGTACCAGTAACAGTGCGCCGTTGGCTGTCAAAACTGCCCGCACATCCAGCGGTGCAGAAATCGGTACGCTCTGAGTTGGGGGGTCAAAGTACATGATCTTGACCAAACGCAGGTAGTAAAAAGCGCCAATCAGAGACATGATGACGGCGAACACCGCCAGGGCGATATGCAGCGGGTCGTTGACCACCAACAAAGCTTGCAAGACGGCAAATTTGGCATAAAAACCCACCAGGGGCGGTACACCCGCCAGCGAGAAGAGGCACAGTGCCAAAATGCCTGCGTACAGAGGGCTGCGTTGATTCAACCCTGCAAAATCTTGCAGATCTTCGGATTCGAACCCCTGGCGTGTCAGCAGCAAAATCACACCAAAAGTCGCCAGCGTGGTCAGCACGTAAGTGATGACGTAAAACATGGCTGAGCCGTAGGCATTGACAGCGGCCTGCGGCTGATCGATGACAACGCCTGAAATCAAACCAATCAGGACAAAGCCCATGTGCGAAATCGTGGAAAACGCCAGCATGCGCTTGATGTTGGTTTGCGCAATTGCCGCCAAGTTACCGATCGCCAAGGAGGCCACTGCCATGAGCATCAGCATTTGCTGCCAGTCAAAGGCCAAAGGCAGCAGGCCTTCAACCAAGAGTCGCACGACGATGGCAAACGCAGCCAGCTTGGGCGCGCCAGCGATCATCAGGGTTACCACTGTGGGGGCGCCCTGGTAAATGTCAGGGACCCACATGTGAAAAGGAACAACACCCAGTTTGAAAGCCAAGCCAGCGACAACAAACACCAAGCCGAAAACCAAAATTTGTCGATCGATTTGGCCCGAGAAAATCACCTCGATCACCTCATTGAGCGCCAGCGATCCTGTGGCACCGTAAATCATCGACATGCCATAAAGCAGGAATCCGGATGCCAGCGCCCCAAGAACAAAATACTTCATAGCCGCTTCAGTTGCCACCGCATCGTCACGGCGCAACGCAACCAGCGCGTAACTGCTCAAGGTCAGCAACTCGATGCCCAGGTAAATCACCAACAGGTGATTGCCTGAGATCATCACAAACATGCCGAGCAAGGCGAACAACCCGACGCTGAAAATCTCGCCGCCTCGCATCATGTCACGCTGCGCGGCGTAGGGACGGCCGTAGACAAAAGTCACCATCAGCGCAATCGTGGCGAAAAATTTCAGCCAGTTGCCCATGGCATCACTCACGACCATATTGCCAAAGGCATAAACCGTCTGCGCAGCCCCGGCATACAGAAATTGCAGAACCGCCACTACTGCCAAGGTCAAGAGGCTCAGAAGATAGGTCGCGGTGCGCTGGGGGCTCTTGACTGACAGGTCATAGAGCACGATCACGCAAGCCATCACCAAGAGAACGATCTCGGGGTAAACGGCAATCAGGCTGATTTTGTCAATCATGTGAATCTCTTGTTCGCAATCGTCTGCAGCACAGCATCAAGGCAGCTTGGACACCGCAACATGCTTGAGCAACTCCAACACCGATGCGTCCATCACATCCGTGAACGGCTTGGGATGAACACCCATGTAGAGAACAGCTATGGCCAGAAGCGCCAGAATGAAAAATTCGCGGGAATTGATATCGTTCAAGTTGCGCACGTCATCATTGCCGACCGCGCCAAGGTAGACCCGTTTGAACATCCACAAGGTGTAAGCAGCACCAAAAATCAGCGCGCTCGCAGCGGCCATTCCAATCCAGAAGTTATGCTGGACTGCCCCCAGGATCACCATCCACTCACCCACAAAGCCAGCAGTGCCAGGAAGACCACAGTTGGCCATCGCAAACAGCAGTGCAAAAGCCGTGAATTTAGGCATGGTATTGATCACGCCGCCATAGCTGGCGATCTCGCGCGAATGCACGCGGTCGTACAAGACGCCAATCGAGAGGAACATGGCAGCGGACACAAAGCCGTGAGCAATCATCTGCACGATGCCCCCAGACATGCCCAAACTGTTGAAGATAAAGAAGCCCAGGGTGACAAAGCCCATATGCGCTACCGAAGAGTACGCAACCAGCT
>JAURGS010000094.1 GCA_030833685.1 Rhodoferax sp.
CAGCAATGGCCGCCGCCTGCGCCATGCGTTTACCCCCGGCAGCACCCACGCTTACAAAAATCGCTTTTTGAGACAAAGCCCAGTGCGCCATAGCAACTTTGGCGGGCAACTGATCACAGGCATCGATGAGCGCGTCAAAGGGTTCTGAAAGCAGGCCTGGCCAGTTGTCTGCGCTGACGAAATCATCAACACAGGTGAGGCGACACTGTGGAAAGAACGCATGGATTCGCTGCCGCATGGCCAAGACCTTGGCCATGCCAAGGGTGTTGTCCACGGCATGAATCTGTCGATTGATGTTCGACTCTGCAACATGGTCTAGGTCAACCAGGGTCAGATGACCCACGCCACTTCTGGCCAGAGCCTCGGCTGCCCAGGAACCAACACCACCAACCCCCACAACAACCACATGAGCGTCGGCAATTTGCTTTGCGCCATCAAGTCCGAACAGTCGGCTGATGCCAGCAAATCGGCGGTCTTCAGGCTGTGCCACGCGGCCAGACCTTAGGCGTTCAATTCAGAGCAGCTAAGCGCTCGGTAGCAGCCTTGGCCGCCTCGGAGCCTGGGTAAACCCGAATTAACTCCTCCAGCGTGCCTCGAGCGGCTTTGGTGTCTTTGAGTTCAAGCTGGCAATTGGCCACCGACAACAAGGCCTCAGGCGCACGAAGGTGCTGGGGATCCTTGGCCAAGAGCAGCCGGAAATTGCTGATGGCATTGGGGTAGTCGCGCAATGCATACTGCGCATTACCCAGCCAAAACAGACCAGAGGTCGAATACGGACTGGCCGGATAGCGATTGATAAATGCCACAAAATAGGTTTGCGCGTTAGGGAAATCTCCCTTGCGAAAGGTATCCAGTGCGAGCTCAAAATCGCGCTTCTCGCCTGGCATAGCCGTGAACTCCATGCCGTCAACGGCTACTTTCATGGGCTCGAGTTTTGCCAAACGCTCCATCAAGGCCTGCGCCTCGTCTTTTTGCTGGCGTTGCAAATCAGAGACCAGACGAGCCAGCTCTTCATAAGTCCCCTGCAGCCTGGCCAAATCGGTGCGAAGCAACTCATTTTGACGCTGTAAATCGAGCAGGCTGCGACCAAAAGTCGCCACTTCGTCGCCAATCTGCTCTTTGCTGACCTTGGCGTTTCGCTCGGCATTTCGCTCGGCGTCGGCTCGCGCCTCGCGCAACTCAGACCTCAAGGTTTCAATGCGCTGGCGCAGCTCCACAATGGCAGCACGCGCTTCATCATCCGAAAAAAGTGCCCCTTGCGCGGTACCAGCCGCCATCAACAGCGCTAAAACGCCAACACGAATACCTCGCAAACGCATGGGCCTTCTCACTGGTAGCGAATTTCTGCACGGCGGTTCTTAGCGTAGGCCGCCTCATCGCTGCCCATGACCGCTGGCTTTTCTTTGCCAAAGCTGACCGATTCCATCTGTGCCTTTTGAACACCCAAGATCACCAAGGCATCGCGAACGGCATCAGCGCGTTTCTGACCCAAAGCCAGGTTGTATTCACGCCCACCCGACTCATCGGTATGCCCTTCAATGGCGACTTTACTCTCAGGCTTGGCCCTCAACATACGGGCGTGGTTGGACAGCAGTGTTTGAAACTCAGGCTTGATGACGTAACTGTCGTAGTCAAAATAGACGGTGCGGGCCTCTGCGGGCATCGCGGCCTGGTTTCCCGCGTTGTTTTTATTCAAGTCCACGGCGGCGACGGCGCTGTTACCAACACCTTTGCCGCCAGCGCTAGGGACGGTCGCAGCTGCATTAGCGCCAGAAGCACCAGGGGTCACTGTAGTCGCTTTGGCGTCACTGACAGGCACATCATTCAGAGGAACGTTTGTGCCACAACCGACCAAAGCAACCAAGAGGCTTAATGCCAGCCAATTTTTCATCATTTTCATTGTCTCCTCGACTTGTTTAATTGAAGAATGGGCCCCAGTCAGGCTCTCGAACGTCGCCACTTTGACCGCCCAGGCGCGCTTTCACCCGCCCGTCCAGCGTTGCCGTCATCAATGCCTGAACACCTTGCTGACGCGTAGCATACACAATGAGTTTGCTGTTCGGCGCAAAACTCGGGCTCTCGTCCGCATTCGACTCGGTGATGGATCGTACCGTGCCGCCAGCCAAGTCCATCACCTGCAAACGAAACACGCCATCAATTCGAGCGATATAGGCCAGCCAACGCCCGTCTGGGCTTAGTGCAGGTGAGATGCTGTACGCGCTGTTAAAGGTGACCCGCTCCAAGCCCTGGCCGTCGGTCTTCATACGGTAAATCTGAGGAGAGCCCCCACGATCGCTCACAAAATAAATATGCTTGCCATCCGCTGAATAAATAGGCTCGGTGTCAATGCCTCTGGATTGGGTCAGACGTACCGCATCGCCCCCACCTGAAGGCAGCACAAAAAGCTGCGAGCCACCCTCACGGCTCAGCGTAACAGCGAGAAACCTGCCGTCGGGTGACCACGCTGGGGCGCTGTTGGACCCTTTAAAGTTGGCAATCAAGCGCCGCTTGCCAGTACTGACGCTATGGACATACACCACAGGTTTTCGCGACTCAAAAGACACGTAGGCCAACTGGTTGCCGTCGGGTGACCACGCTGGAGAGATGATTGGCTCTGGACTACTCAAAGCGGACTGGGCGTTTTCGCCATCGGCATCGGCCACCCACAACTGAAAACGCGAGCCGTTTTTGGTGACATAGGCGATGCGCGTGGAGAAGGCCCCTTTGTCGCCAGTCAGCTTTTCGTAGATGTAATCCGCGGCCCGGTGCGCCGCCAAGCGCAAGTCGCCAGGCGCAACCGCAAAGCTTTGCCCGCCAAAGTCCTGGCCTTTGACCACATCCCAAACTCTGAAGCGAACATCGAACCGGCCATCTGCCAGCTTGGTCACGCTACCGGTAACCAGGGAATCGGCACCTGCCTGGCGAAAAATACTGAGGTCAGGCAAGGAGCGCTCGTCCAGTCTGGAAGCACCCGCATTGATGCCACGAAACTGCCCACTGCGCTCCAAGTCGGCCAAAATAATGGCAGAAAGCCGCTGCGGCGTCTGGTCCTCGCCCTGAAAGGCCGAGACGCTGATTGGCAACTGAGTCAGGCCTACGCCAGAAACCTCAACCCGAAATTGCGCGTGCGCGCCAAAGCCCGTGAGACACAGCAACAAAAAAGTAAGTGCACGGAAAAATGTCAACATCATCAGCGCAAACGATCCTCTACATAAAAAGGGCAAGGCAGGCAACTTGCCCGCGGGAGCCGAGCCTCGATTATCGCCGCTAAAAAATACCGCCTATTCGCCTCTGAGGCACTTAGGCTCGATCAACGACAATAGTGCTCCAACCTTGGCTTGCCGATCGTATTCTGCGAATGACCGCTACAGCGTCTCCCGATCTCCACTTACAGCCGCCTGCACTGTCGATTGCGCGCAGAATTTTCCGGCTGCTGCCTTATTTTGGACGCCTTAGGGGCACCTGGCTGGCCGTTGTGATCGCCACCGTGGTGGGGGCGGCCACAGAGCCGATGATCCCCGCGCTGCTCCAACCACTGCTGGACCGGGGTTTTGCGCAAGGGCAGTTACCCGTCTGGACCATTCCGGCGGCCCTCCTGCTCTTGTTTGGTGTGCGTGGTTTGGCTGGCTACCTCGCCCAAGTAGGCCTGGCGCGCATCACACACGACGGTCTCATGCGCCTGCGCCAGGCGATGTTCGAGCGCGTTCTCAGGGCTGAGATGGAAATTTTTGCCAATCAGACCTCAAGCTCACTGTCTAACACTGTGGTCTACGAGGTCCAAAACGGTGCACAAATGCTGGTATCAGCCATCCTGAGCCTAACCCGCAACACCCTGACCACACTGGCGCTCACCGGCTACTTGTTTTACCTGAACTGGAAGCTCACGCTGATTGTTGCGGCGATGTTTCCAGCGGTTGCCTGGGTGATGCGTGTGTTGAGCAGGCGACTGCACCATCTGGCTCGCGCTAACCAGACGGCCACAGATGAGCTGGCCTACGTTGTTGAAGAGAACGTGCTCGCGCATCGCGACGTTCGGCTCTACGGTGCGCAAGACAGCCAATCTGGCCGCTTTGCAGGCCTCAGCCAGAGCTTAAGACGCCTGGCCATGAAATCAACCGCAGCTGGCTCTGCCATAACCCCGCTAACCCAGATGCTCGCTGCCGTGGCTTTGTCTGCGGTGATTTCAGTGGCGCTGGCGCAAAGTGCGCAAGGTGGAACCACCGTCGGCGGCTTTGTTGCCTTTGTCACCGCCATGCTGATGCTCCTGGCGCCCATCCGGGCGTTGGCTGATGTCGCCAACCCGATCACGCGCGGCCTGGTTGCACTGGAGCGTGCTCTGAACCTGATTGAAAACACGCAGCAGGAGTCGGGCGGTAACTTTCGCGCGCAACGCGCCACCGGGCATATCGCCCTGCGCAACCTTCGCGTGCGTTACCCCAATTCGGCACAAGCCGCATTGGAGGTTGAACGGCTCGATATTGCGGCTGGCGAAACCGTTGCGCTCGTCGGCGCGTCTGGCTCTGGCAAGACGACACTGGTCAATGCCTTGATGCGTTTTGTCAGTGCGCAAGAGGGCACCATAGCGCTTGACGGCCACAACATTGAAAGCTGGGATCTGCCTGCCTTACGTGCTCAGTTCGCATTGGTCAGTCAGCATGTGATCATGCTCAACGCCAGCATCGCAGCCAACATTGCGCTGGGCCAAACACCTGATCGGGCCCGCGTTATGCAAGCCCTGCAAGCCGCCGATCTGGATGAATTTGTCAACAAACTGGCCCAAGGCGTCGACACGGTGGTTGGGCACAACGCGCTGGAGCTTTCCGGCGGCCAGCGCCAGCGCCTGGCGATAGCGCGCGCTGTCTACAAGGACGCGCCCATTCTGATTCTGGATGAAGCCACCTCGGCGCTGGACACGGAATCCGAGCGCGCTGTACAGGGTGCGCTGGCTAAATTGATGCTGGGGCGCACCACGCTGGTCATTGCGCACCGGCTCTCAACCGTTCACCACGCGGATCGCATCCTGGTGCTCGATCGCGGCAAGGTCATTGAGTCTGGCCAGCACGCTGACCTGATTGTCCTACACGGGGCTTACGCCAAGCTGTACCGCCTTGGTCTGCCTGACACGCCAATCGACGCCACGCCACTTTGAGGCGATCACTCGCGCGCAACGATTTCGAAACTCGCTCTGGCCACCCCGCTTTCGCTGTAAAGCGTCACCGGTGTGGCGATCTGAGCCAACACATCGCTGAGGTGTCCGGCCTCTTCGCCACGCAGGAGCTCAATCACATCCGGACACGCAAGCACCCGAAATTCACGCGCTCGCAGTTTTGCCGCCTGGCGTGCGATCTCTCGCAAAATGTCATAAGCCACGCTGCGCGCGCTTTTCAGGGTGCCCTGCCCCTCACAGGTTGGGCACGGCTCACACAGCAGGTGTGCCAGGGACTCGCGTGTGCGCTTGCGCGTGAGCTCCAGCAACCCAAGCTGAGAATAGTCACCACACATGGTCCTGACGGAGTCCCGCGCCAGCAGACGACGCATTTCTGACAAAACCGATTGACGATGTTCGTCTTTAGCCATGTCAATAAAGTCAACCAGAATGATCCCGCCGAGGTTGCGCAAGCGCAGTTGCCGCGCAATCGCTTTGGCAGCCTCCAGATTGGTTTTAAAAACCGTTTCTTCGAAATCCCGAACACCGATGAAACCACCGGTATTCACATCGACCGTGGCCATGGCTTCGGTCTGGTCAATCACCAAGTAGCCGCCACAGGCCAAGTCAACGCGCCGCGCCAGCGCCTTGGCGATCTCGGCCTCGACAGCGTGCAGTTCAAATAGAGATACCTGACCTTCGTACAGCTTCAGGCGAGCAGCTGCACCCGGCATCAGGACGCTTGCAAACTGACTCAAAGATTCGTATTGCGCCACAGCGTCGATCCAGATGGTGCCTGTAGACGCGCGGACCAGGTCACGCAAAACCCTTTGCGACAGGCTTAATTCTTGGTGCACAAGGCTTGCTGCTGGCAGCTGAAGTGAGCGCGCCTGAATTTGCTTCCAGACTCGACGCAGGTATGCAATATCCTCCGCTAACGCGTCATCAGCAGCATCTTCGGCGTTGGTACGCAGGATAAAACCACCGCCCTCGGGTTGAGCAAGGCCTTGCATCCGCTGGCGCAAGGACTCCCGCTGCTGCGCATCGATTTTTTGAGACACCCCAATATGGTCGTCCTGGGGCAAAAAAACCAACAGGCGCCCGGCAATGCTGATCTGCGTGGTCAGGCGCGCCCCTTTGCTGCCAAGCGGGTCTTTGATGGCCTGCACCAGAAGACTTTGCCCCTCAAAGACCTGTTTTTCGATCGGTACAGCCGGCGCTTGCGCCCGCGCCATCGAGATGGTCTCACCCAGGGGTGGGCGCCTCCAGACATCAGCAACGTGCAAAAAAGCGGCTTTGTCCAGGCCAATGTCGACAAACGCCGACTGCATGCCAGGCAAAACCCGCGTCACCTTGCCCAGGTAGACATTACCAACCAGGCTTTGAACGTTTGTGCGCTCGATATGCAACTCCTGCACCACGCCCGCCTCGACCACGGCCACGCGCGTCTCGTGCGCAGCCCAATTGATCAAAATATCTTCCTGCATTGGAGCAACTCAGGCCATCGAATGAATTAAGTCGGCAGACCGAACGCCTTGAGCAGCCGCGCGGTTTCAAACAGCGGCAAGCCCATGATGCCGGTGTAGCTGCCCCGAATCTCGCGGATATGCCTGGCAGCGAGTCCTTGAACCGCGTAGCCGCCAGCCTTGCCCATGGGCTCATCACTGGCCACATATGACCTGATTTGGCTCTCAGACATCGGCGCAAAGCTCACGTGTGATTCGGATACCAGCATTTCTACCCTGCGGGTGTTACCCACCGCCACCGCGGTAAGCACTTTGTGGGTGCGACCCGAAAGCAAGCGCAACATACACCGCGCATCTGACCGATCCGCGGGTTTGCCCAGGATCAGAGCTCCCACGGTGACAGTGGTATCCGAACACAACACGGGCGCTGGTGGCAGCCCGCGTTGGCGCAGCCGCCCTAGTGCCGCGTGCAACTTAAGGGCAGTGACGCGCTGGACATACTTTCTGGCCGACTCACCGGGCACCACAGCTTCCAGCGACTCCGCATCCTCGGATGCGTCCGGTAACAATTTTTCAAAGGGCAAGCCCAGTTGTTCCAGGAGTTGCGCTCGCCTGGGGCTTTGCGAAGCCAGGTAAACAAATCGGCGCCTGGTTTTATTCACGGTGGTAGGGGTGATTAGCGTTGATCGACCATGCCCGGTACAACTGCTCAATCAGTAGCACGCGCACCATCGCATGGGGCAAGGTCATGTCAGAGAGCCGAATAAGCTCTTGTGCAGACGCTCGCAACGCCGGATCAAGACCGTCAGGGCCGCCGATTAGCAGGCTCACGTCGCCGCCCGCCTCTTGCCAGTCGCGTAGCCGGGCAGCCAGCCCCTTGGTGCTCAGCGATACGCCGCGCTCATCCAAAGCGATCCATCGGTTGCCTTTGGGGACGGCGGCTTCAATGCGCGTGCGCTCCGCGGCCAACATCGTCTCCACGTTGCGCGAACCACGGGGCTCTGCTTTGACTGGCTTGAGTTCGACACGAAGCTCATGCGGGAATCGTTTCACATAATCATCCCAAGCCACCTGTGCCCAGTCGGGTACTCGCAGGCCCACGGCGATCACATGAATACGCACCCTAAGCCTTGCGCGACTTTTTGGCCGGCGCAGGCGCTGCACGACCGCGCTTAGCCGGTGGTTTGGGTGCATTCACGACCACAGTCTTGACTTTTCCTTTTGCCAGCGCTGGGCTGCCCGACTTCTTGCCGGCGGCCTGTGGTGATTTCGCCGTGGGCTTGGGTCGGCGCGCCGAAGCCGTGCTGGAAGTTTTCGCAGCTGCGATTTGTTGATGCGCTTTCTTCACAGCGCTGGATCGCCGCAGGCTCGCTGTTGGTTTATTCGGCTCAGAGACGACCGCTCGCACCTGCTTTGAGGGCGCAGGCTTGGCCGCACCAAGCTTCAATCGAACGGGTTTGTCGCCCCACAGCTCTTCAAGGTTGTAGTAGGCGCGAAAGCTCGGCTGCATGATGTGAACAACCGCCTGGCCACAGTCAACGATGATCCACTCCCCGTTGGTCTCCCCCTCGACCCGAGGCTTTTCAAACCCGGCTTCGCGCACAGCATCAAGTACGCTAGATGACAGCGCTTTGGTTTGGCGGTTTGAAGAGCCACTGGCGATGATCACGCGCTCAAACAGGGGCGAAAGCGACTCGGTGTCGAAAACGACGATGTCTTGCGCCTTGACATCTTCAAGACCGTCGACGATCGCCCGCTGCAATTTCTGGATATCTTTTTTAATCGCCGACGGGGTATTCGCGACTTTTGGCTTGGAAGAAGGTTGGGTCATCAGAGTGATTGGTAAAGGTGGTGTTTGTCAATATAACCTGCTACGGGCTCGCACACCAGACCCTGCAGGGACTGCCCGCTTGCGCGTCGCAGTCGAATGTCGCTAGCGCTGATGTCCAACGCTGGCATCTTCAGCTCGTGCAGTCGTACCGCCAAAGCCTGGGGAACGACTGGCGCTGTCGGTAGCGAGCCATTGATGGGGCGCTGGGCCACGCAGACCTTTGCCAAATCCAAAATTTCAGGCCACGATTTCCAGGTCTGGAAGGCCTGCGCTTGGTCGGCGCCAATGATCAAAAAAAGTTCGGCCTGCCCATTCTCCTGGCGAAGCTCTCGCAGAGTATCTACCGTGAAGCTGGCGCTGTTGCGACGGGTTTCCCGGTCATCCAGATGGACCTTGTCCAAGTCTGAAAACGCCAGTTCACACATGGCAAGCCGGTGCGTTGCAGCGCTAAGCGAGCGCGGTTTGTGCCAGGCCTGGCCAGTGGGCACCACATGAAGCGAATCGAGTTTCAATTGCGACAGCGCGATCTCAATCAATGCGCGGTGTGCCAGGTGTGGGGGGTCAAAGGCGCCGCCATAAACGCCCAGGCGATAA
>JAURGS010000095.1 GCA_030833685.1 Rhodoferax sp.
GGAAGAAATCACCGAGGGGCAGATTCGCATTGGACCGCGCGTGGTCAACGACCTGGAGCCGGCCGAGCGCGATATCGCTATGGTGTTTCAGAACTATGCGCTGTACCCGCACATGACCGTGTTTGAAAACATGGCCTACGGCTTGAAGATCGCCAAGATGGACCCCAAGGAAATTCGCGCGCGGGTCGACAAAGCGGCTGCGATTTTGGAGATTGGGCCCTACTTGCAGCGCAAACCGCGCCAGCTCTCTGGCGGGCAGCGTCAGCGGGTGGCCATGGGCCGCGCCATCGTGCGCCAGCCGCAGGTCTTTTTATTTGATGAGCCTTTATCGAACCTGGACGCCAAGCTGCGCGCACAGACCCGGCTCGAAATTCAAAAGTTGCACCGCGAACTGGGTACCACCAGCCTGTTTGTGACGCATGACCAAGTCGAGGCGATGACGCTGGCGCAACGCATGATCGTCATGAATGCAGGCGAGATGGAGCAGTTTGGCTCGCCCGAAGAGGTCTACAACCGGCCAGCCAGCACCTTTGTGGCCAGCTTTATCGGCGCCCCTGCCATGAACCTGCTTAAGGCTGCACCGGGTGCGCCTGCAGACACCATCGTCGGTGTGCGCCCCGAACATCTGGAGATCGGCGATGAAGGTTGGGCAATTCGCGTGGAGGCCACCGAGATGCTGGGCGCCGAGCGCCTGACCTACGGTCACTGGCAGCACGGCAGCGCCGACGAGTTGGTCATCATCCGAAGCGAAGAGTCGGTTCCCCCGCAGCGCCTGGGCAGCACGATTCACGTCAAACCGAAGGCCGGCAAGCTGCACCATTTCCACGCATCCAACGGTAAGCGCAAGGACCAGCAACCGTGAGCCTTGCGATTGGCCAGCACTGGCCATACCCGTTCTGGATCGCGCACCGGGGGGCAGGTCACCTGGCCCCTGAGAACACCATGGCCGCATTTGAGCTGGGTGCGCGGTACGGCTATCGCATGTTCGAGTGTGACGTCAAGCTCAGCGCCGATGCACAGGCTTTTTTGCTGCACGACCAAACGCTCACACGCACCACTAACCACGCACAGGCACTGGGCGCTGACAGTGACCCATTGGCAGCGGCACATGACTGGACCTTGTTGTCGACCCTGGATGCTGGCAGTTGGCTGGGCCAGGCTTTCGCAGGCGAGCGCCTGCCTTTGCTAGAGACGCTTGCTCGCTGGTGTTTGCAGCATGACCGGATGCTCAATATTGAGATCAAGCCGACGCCAGGCCATGGGCAAATTACCGGGCGTGTGGTGGCAAACCAGGCCGCAGCGCTTTGGAAAGACGCCACTGTGCCGCCGCTGTTAACGTCTTTTGACACCCAGGCTCTTGAGGCTGCTGGACAAGCACAGCCCGACCTGCCCCGGGGTCTGTTGCTCAGCCGTTTGCCTTCTGACTGGGTGGACACGGCAAAAAATTTAGGCTGCGTGGCTGTGGTTCTGGACCACGTGCTCTACACGGCAGAGGTCATGGCGCAGGCCAAGAATGCAGGCCTGCGATGCCTGACCTATACCGTTAATGAGGCCAGTGAGGTCGAGCGCCTGCAAGCGCTCGGTATTGACGGCATCGTCACTGACCGGGTCGACTTGTTCAAGCCCGACTCAGCCACGGCCCAGGCTTGATCAGCAAAGACCCTGAGCAGCTATGCACGCGCAGCTATTGAGGCCAGTGGATCAGTTGAGCGTTGAGCACGCTGCTGGTGTGCATACGCTCATTACCGACATCGACGACACAGTCACCACAGATGGACATCTGACAGCTGCTGCTTATTTGGCACTGGAGCGCCTGCACCAGTCAGGCCTGCGGGTGATAGTGACCACCGGTCGGCCAGCCGGCTGGTGCGACCACATCGCGCGCATGTGGCCAGTCGATGCGGTGGTGGGCGAGAACGGGGCCGCGTATTTTTGGTTTGACAGCGCATCTCGCAAACTCAAGGTACACCACCACCTGAACCCAGCGCAAAGGCAAGAACAATCAGTTCGATTGCAAGCGGTGGCGCAACAGGTCCTTGAAGCGGTGCCAGGTTGTGCCCTGGCCTCTGACCAGTTTTGCCGGCTTTACGACCTGGCCATTGATTACTGCGAGGACGTTGCTCGGCTGGACCCGGCAGCGGTGGCGCAGATCGTGCAAATCATGCAGGCAGCAGGCATGACCGCCAAAGTCAGCTCGATTCATGTCAATGGCTGGTTTGGTGCGTACGACAAGCTCAGCATGAGTCGCACGGCCATGCGCGATTTGTTTGGACTGGATTTGCAGGCTGAGCGTGAGCGCGTTATTTACGTGGGTGACTCCCCCAATGATGCGCCCATGTTTGCGTACTTCCCGCTGTCTGTTGGCGTAGCCAATGTGCGCGATTTTCAGAATCAAATGAGCGATTTACCCACTTTCGTCACCCGGGCAAGAAGCGGCCAAGGGTTTGCCGAGCTCGCTGAGCAGCTGCTCGCGCAACGCGCTGGCGCTGGCCTGGCCCAGGGGAGTGTGCGGCGATGACGCCAGCGCAGTCCATGCCCGCTGCAGACAACCAAGCCTTATCCACGGAGCGCCAGGCTTTGATGGCGCAATTGGCCCAATCGCTTGATTACGACGTGGCGGTTATTGGTGGTGGGGCCACCGGGCTTGGCGTGGCCCTCGATGCCGCGCTTCGAGGGCTGAAGGTGGTGCTGGTCGAGTCGCACGACTTTGCCAAAGGCACATCATCACGTGCAACCAAGCTGGTGCACGGCGGTGTGCGTTACCTGGCGCAGGGTAATTTGTCGCTGGTGCGCGAGGCCTTGCACGAGCGCAGCCTGTTGTTGTCCAATGCCGCGCATTTGGCTCAGCCATTGGCGTTTGTGATGCCGTCATACAGCTGGTGGGAGACGCCTTTTTATGGGCTGGGTCTCAAAGCCTACGATGCCCTGGCTGGCAAATACGGATTGGGCAGCACCCAGTTTCTGAGCCGAACCCGGACACGTCAGTGCCTGCCAGGCGTGAACGCGGCAAATTTGACGGGTGGCGTCAAATACTGGGACGGTCAGTTCGACGATGCGCGCCTGGCTGTGGCCTTGGCACGAAGCGCCGCGCGCGCGGGCGCCCTGGTGCTCAATTACTGTGAAGCCACCGGCTTTATGTATGCGAACGACCGCATCGTTGGCCTGCGCTGTCGCGACGTGGAGACCGGCAACAGCATAGAAATCAAGGCGCGTTGTGTGGTCAACGCCACCGGCGTTTGGGTTGATGCCTTGCGCCAGATGGATCAGCCCCAGGTTGGCAAGCCCTCTGAGCCCATGGTCTCGCCAAGCCAAGGCGTTCATCTGGTTGTGGATCAGGATTTCTTCCCAGGAACGCATGCACTCTTGGTGCCTAAAACGGCTGATGGTCGGGTGCTGTTTGCTGTGCCCTGGCTGGGCAAGGTGATTCTGGGGACGACCGACACGCCGCGGCGCGACATCGTGCGTGAGCCCATGGCTTTTAAGCACGAGGTTGATTTCATACTGAACGAGTCGGCCAAGTACCTTAAGCGTGCCCCTACCCGTGACGACGTGAAAAGCATCTGGGTTGGCTTGCGTCCCTTGGTCAAGCCTCCGCAGGAGGAGGGTGCACAAACGCAGTCGCTGAGCCGCGAGCACACGGTGCTGATCAGTGCCTCAGGCCTGGTCACCGTCACAGGCGGCAAGTGGACCACTTACCGGGCCATGGCTGAGGACGTGTTGTCACAGTGCACAAGCGCTGGGCTGCTCAATTCCTTGCCCACCTCTCGCACCACGCACCACGCCTTGCTGGGTTCTGTGGCGGCCAGGGACTTGTCCACGCGCAACCCGGTATCGCTAAGCGCTGAACCTGGCCCCCACCTGTATGGCAGTGAGCAAAGCCTGCTGGCCAGCCTGCCCGGTGCCGGCCATTGGCTATTGCCCGGCTTGAGCGAGGCGATGGTTCGTTTTGCCGTGCGCTACGAGTACGCCCGCACCGTTGAGGACATGCTGGCAAGGCGCAGCCGCTTATTGTTTTTGGACGCCAAGGCTGCCGCAGCCGTTGCGCCTGAGGTTGCCCAGATCATGCAGGCTGAGCTGGGTCGTGATTGCGCCCTGGCGGCTTTTCTGGCGCTGGCTGATCAATACGCAGTAGTGCCGTGAGCGAGGCGGCCAAGCGGCTAGCCTGGGTGGCTGTGTACATCGATACTGGCGATACTGCTGTCCATGTCAATTTGAAAAAAAGGCCACTATGACCATTGAACTCTACGCATTTGACACGCCCAATGGGCGCAAGATCACCGTGGCACTTGAAGAGATGCAACTGCCTTACAAGGTCAATATTGTTGACATTGGCGCAGGTCAGCAGCATGACCCAGCCTTCCTGGCCATCAGCCCCAACAACAAAATTCCAGCCATCGTCGACCCCGACGGGCCTGGCGGTCAGCCCATCAGCGTGTTTGAGTCCGGTGCGATTCTGATTTACCTGGCTGAGAAATGTGGGCGCTTCATGCCGCAGGATGCGCGCTTGCGCCTGGCCACGCTGGAGTGGCTGATGTTTCAAATGTCGGCCTTTGGCCCCATGCCTGGCCAGGTGCACCACTTTATTGCGCTCGATTCGGAGCAGGACCGGCGTTATGGCCTGCAGCGCTTCATGGATGAGACCCGCCGCTTGTACGGCGTGATGGACCGCCGCCTGGCTGAGCACCGGTACTTTGCAGATGAGCTCTCGATTGCCGACTTTGCGATTCTGGGCTGGGCTTGGCGACACCCCCGCCACAAGGTCGACCTGGCCGACTTTCCGAATGTGCAGCGTTGGTACCAGGAAATGATGGCCAGGCCCGCGGTTCAACGCGGCTTTGCCGTGCCCTTGCGCCAAAGCGCTTGAGTCGATTGCGCCGGCACGCGCTGCCTGCGCGGCCGCTCCAGAGGCTATACGCTTTGATGGTGTAAAGCCTGACACCATGGCCTTGTGCGCTAATGGCTTGAGGGCTTGAGGGCTTGATGTGCGTTTGCAGTGGGTTGCCCTACCGCCCGAGGACACATTTCAGAAACAAAATGCATGGCATGGCTCTGAAAATAGGTTCCCTAAAGCGATGCTGACAAGAACCTGCTGGGACTGCGTTGGTTTATTGCACCCACCAACCAAACCAGCTTAAGGTCAGTTCTCAAAAAGTCAGTCAGATGAAGTTCGCTCGGTTTATTCCATCTGCCTTGTTTGCCCAGACCAGCCCAACAGCAGTGGGCGTGATGGTCGGTGCTTTGGTGTTGCTTTTGGGGCTGCTTGGACTTCGGCTGTCACTTCAGGCGCAAGAGCAGGCATGGCGTTTACGCACGCAGACTGCGGTCTCTCTGGAAGCGGATCAGTTCATGGGGCTGATTGACCGCGCAGTACGCCTGGCGCAGTCGGTCACCAAACTGGAGCCGCCCACGCTTGATGACGAGCAGCGTTTCCAGGCGCAGGCCGGCCAGCTCGCAACGCTGGCTGGCGCGGGTATGGTGGCGCAGTGGGCCCCCAATGGCGTTGTGCGACGCATCGCGCCGCTGAAAGGACACGAAGCCGCGATTGGGCATGATTTGCTCAATGACCCTAAACGCCGCGACGATGTACGGCGCGCCATTGGCGAGCGCAGCGGCATGTGGTCGGGGCCTTTCCCTTTGGTTCAAGGCGGTCTGGGCCTGGTGTATCGCTGGCCAAGTTTTGATGCCATTGGCAACTTCACAGGCCTGGGCATTGCGCTGATGAGTTTCCCAGAGGTCTTGGAGCAGGGCCGGGTACAGCGCTCCGATGAGCTGGGTGTGGATGTGGCCTTCTCGATTGCCATGGGCACGCAGGTCGACAAGATGGTCAAGCTGCGGCAAACAAAAAATTGGCAGGACCAGTCGTCTGCTCTGTCGCTTTCAGAGTGGTGGGCGATTGATAAATCCGGTGACGTCAGGGTCGCGGCGCTGGGTCGCTCGCCATGGACCAGGCAGGAAGACACCTCGCAACGCGGCCAGGAATTGTGGCTGCAGGTGCGCGCGCAAGGTCAGCCCACGCAGGGCTTGGCATGGTGGGTCCAGCGGATAGGCGTTCTGGGCTTGTTGCCTTTGCTGCTGGGTATCGGCGCCGGTGCGTTAACCCGGACTGTTCGCGAGCGAAACCTGCGTCGCACTCGGGAAGCGGCGCTGGCTCAGATGGAGCAGATCATGAGCCACAGCATGGTGGCCAAACTGACTTTTGATCAGCAGGGCCGGTGTTTGTGGGCCAATGAGAACGCCAAGCGTCTGTTGAAGATTGATCAGGCAGCTTCGGCTGACAAGGCTTATTTCGATGATGAGATCTGGCAGCGTCGCGGCTGGTCGGATATGGCCCGGCAGGTTTTGCAAGATGGCCAGCGGCGCGTGCTGGAGTTCGCTGGCCTCGAGCCCGAGGGCGGGCATCTGGATATCCGCCTGACCTGGGACCGCTTAAAGCCAATTGGTGGCGATGTGGTGCTGCTACAGGCGCTGGACCTGAGCCAAGAGCACCAGCGCGAGGCGCAACTGATTGAGTCCCGCGAGCAGGCATTGGCAGGCATACGCGCTAAGAATGCGTTCCTCGCAACGCTCAGTCACGAATTGCTCACACCACTCAATGGCGTGATGGGTGGTTTGCAGTTGTTGCAGCGAGCAGGCCTTTCGGCCAAGGCGGACTCTTATCTGGAAATGACCCGCGAGTCCAGCGAGTCGATGTTGGCTCTGGTCAACGACCTTCTGGACTTCAACAAGGTTGACACCGGCGAGTTGATCGTCAACCCTGGCCCTACCCGGCTAGACAGGTCTTTGGCTGCGATGAAGACAAACTGTGAGGCCTACCCGCGACAGGCTGGGGTTGATCTGCTGTTTGAATGCGACCCGATGCTCTCGCAGCCTTTGATGGTCGACGAAGGCCATTTGGTCAGAGCCCTCAAAGGCTTGGTGAGCAATGCGCTGAAATTCACCCACCAGGGCCAGGTTAAGGTTCAGGCCCGGGTAACCTCGTGCCAGGACCACGAATGGCAGCTTGTACTGAGCGTTTCAGACACCGGCATTGGTATGTCTAAGGCGACCCAGGCCACGCTTTTCCAGCCGCTGACCCAGGGTGATGGCAGCCTGACCCGCGCTTATGGCGGTCTTGGCCTTGGCCTGAGTTTTTGCAAGCGCTTGATTGAGGCTTTGGATGGCCAGATTCAGGTCGAAAGCGAAGAGGGCGTGGGCAGTGTCTTCACGGTGAGTCTGGCGCTGGCGCCAGCCCCGCAGCCCAGCTTCGGTGCGATTGAGCCCCAGACGCCGCTGGACGTTCCTGCTGGGCAAGCGCTGTCTGGTCGGCATGGGCAGCCGCCGGCCGCAACCGACGCGCAAGGAGAGCCACTTGCCGGGCTTGCGGTCATGATGGTCAATAACCCTGCAGTCGACAACCTGGTGGTTAAGGTCATGCTGGAATCCCTGGGGGCTCGGGTCACCACGGCCAGTGACGAATCTGAGGCCTTGCGTCGGCTGCGCGATCAAGGTGAGCGCGCCGATCTGGTGCTCATCGAGCTCTCAGATTCAATGGCACAGGACACACAGCTTGTGCGCGAGCTCAGGGGCAGCGACGAGCCTCGCCTGCAAAGTATGCCTGTGGTTGCTTTGGCTGAACATGTTGACCAGGCGGTGCAGGAGCAATGCCTTCAAGCCGGTCTGAGCGAGGTGCTTGCCAAGCCTGTGTCCTCTCGCAAGCTGGTGGCTATTTGCGAACACATGACCACTTGAAATTGCGCTCATAAAAAACGGCCCTTGAGAGGGCCGTTGGGCGGTTCGCCTGCGGTTGATTAACCGCCTTTGTGTGAGCGCTTTCCGGGGTTTTTCTTGCTTCTGGTGGCAACGCCACGCTCTAGGCTGCGCTTTTGGCCGTGCCCGGCGGTGAAGTTAACGCCTTTGGGCGCAACGGGACGGGGAGTGGCTTTGCGCTCGGCTTCGGTACGGGGTTCTCTGGCCATGGTGGTTTCCTGCGGAGGATTCAAAAAACCCAATTATCGGTTGAAACGGCCAAGCCGCTCGGCCAAGCACGGCTGACTTGCATTTTCAGCACGGTGGGGCTTGGCATCCACCCGCTTGGTTGGCGTCGGCTGCTGATCCTCTCAAACCAGACGCACCTTGACCTTGCGCCCTTTGACTTTGCCGGCGTTGAGCTTGGCCATGGCTGCCAAGGCGATGTTGCGCTGCACTGCCACGTAGCTGGTGAAATCGTTGATGCTGATTTTGCCGATCTGCTCACGCGCAAAGCCAGCCTCGGCTGTCAGAGCGCCTAACAGGTCGCCAGGGCGAATCTTGTCTTTACGCCCGCCGGTGATTTGCAGCGTGGCCATCGGCGGCTCCAGGCGCGTAAGTGCTTGCGCGCTGAGCTCCTGGGTCGAATGCCAGGAGGACGCCACGCCCTGGTATTTCTCGATCTGCCCCACAGCGCCCATCTCATCCATGGACACCAGGCTCAAGGCGCGCCCGGTCTGCCCGGCGCGGCCAGTGCGACCGATGCGGTGCACATGGACTGCGGCCTCAGCTGCGATGTCCACATTGATGACGGCCTCCAGATCTTGGATGTCCAGCCCGCGAGCTGCCACATCGGTTGCCACCAGCACCGACAAGCTTTGGTTGGCAAACTGAACCAGCACCTGATCACGCTCGCGTTGCTCCAGGTCGCCGTGCAAGGCCAGGGCACTGACGCCCTGCGTGCGCAAAAAGCTGACCAACTCGTTGCAGCGTTGTCGGGTGTTGCAAAAAGCGATGGTGCTCAGCGGCGCGAAGTGCAGCAGGATCTGAACAACCGTGTTGAACTTGTGAGCGAAATCGACTTCATAAAAACGTTGCTCAATACGTGGTGCTGCACCCAGGCTCGGGGCTTTGATGACCTTGGGGTCTCGCATGAAGCGCGCGGCCAGTTTTTCGATTTCACTGGGGTAGGTGGCAGAAAACAAAAGGGTTTGTCGCTGCGCAGGACATTGGCTCATCACCTCGGCGATGTCATCCAGAAAGCCCATATCGAGCATGCG
>JAURGS010000096.1 GCA_030833685.1 Rhodoferax sp.
TGGTCTGTGAGCAGTGTGTCGACCGCTTCTTTGTCGCCATTCACGACGTTTAGCACGCCAGGGGGTAGGCCCGCCTGCAAAGCAAGCTCGGCCACCAGCAAGGCACTGGATGGGTCGCGCTCGGAAGGCTTGAGTACAAAAGTATTTCCGCAGGCCACCGCCATGGGCCACATCCACAACGGAACCATGACGGGGAAGTTGAATGGCGTAATGCCCGCAGTCACACCCAAAGCTTGAAACTCGCTCCACGAATCAATTGCGGGGCCAACATTGCGGCTGTGTTCGCCCTTGAGCAGCTCTGGGGCGTAGCTCGCGTATTCCACGTTCTCAATGCCTCTTTGCAATTCGCCCAAAGAGTCGGCCAGCACCTTGCCATGTTCAGCGGTAACCAGGGCACAGATGCGATCAGCGTTAGCTTCCAGCAGCTCTTTGAGCTTGCTCATCACCCGCGCGCGTTTCAGTGGCGGGGTCGCGCGCCACGCCGGGTACGCCGCCTGTGCGCTGGCAATGGCTTTTTCCACTGTGAGCTTGTCAGCCAGGGGAACTGTTTTTTGAGCTTGGCCGGTGGCGGGATTAAAGACCTCCTGGCTGCGACTGCCGCCGCTGACCAGCTGGCCGTCAATAAGATGCGAAATGGTGGGGAGCTTGGGCATGACTCAAAACCTCAGGGTGTTGCACGAATAGTTTCACCCAGCGCATCGGTCAGGGTATCGATTTGTGCTGGGGTGGTGATAAAGGGTGGCGCGAGTTGAATAGTGTCTCCGCCATAGCGCACATAGAAACCTTTTTCCCACATGGCCATGGCAATCTCATAGGGGCGCTTAGCAGGCTCGCCGGGCACAGCTGCGATGGTCATGCCAGCGGCCAGCCCATAGTTGCGGATGTCGGCAATATGCGCCAAGCCCTTGAGGCTGTGCACGGCCTTTTCAAAATACGGGCTGAGCTCGCGAACACGATCGATCATGTTTTCGCGCTCCAGGATATCGAGCGTGGCCAAGCCCACCGCGCACGGAACCGGGTGCGCTGAATAGGTGTAGCCATGGGCAAACTCCAGCATGTAGTCTGGGCCGCCCTGTGCCATGAAGGTGTCGTAAATCTCTTTTTTGGCCAGAACCGCGCCCAGAGGTTGCGCACCGTTGGTAATCTGCTTGGCGCAATTCAAGATGTCAGGCGTTACGCCAAAGGCCTCAGCACCGGTGTAAGCGCCCATGCGACCGAATCCGGTAATCACCTCGTCAAAAATCAACAGGATGTTGTGTGCGGTACAGATGTCGCGCAGGCGCTGCAGGTAGCCTTTGGGTGGCACGATCACGCCGGCTGATCCAGACAGCGGCTCCACAATCACCGCGGCGATGTTGCTGGCGTCGTGCAAGGTGATCAGCCGAAGCAGCTCGTCTGCCAGCTCTGCGCCAGTGTCGGGCATGCCGCGATGAAAAGAGCCTGCGCTTGGCTGGGTATGGGGCAAGTGATCAGCCGCGATGCCTTGCCCAAAAGCCTTGCGGTTGGGGCCGATGCCGCCCACCGAAATACCGCCGAAATTCACGCCGTGGTAGCCTTTTTCGCGTCCGATCAAGAGGCTTTTCTGGCCCATGCCTTTGGCCCGCCAGTACGCACGGGCCATCTTCAGTGATGTATCTGCGGATTCGGACCCGGATCCCGTGAAAAACACGTAGTCCAGACCTTCAGGTGTCAGCTCTTTGAGTTTGTTGGCCAGCGCGAACGAAAGCGGGTGACCAAATTGGAAAGCGGGCGAGTAATCCAGCGTGGCGAGCTGCTTGCTGGCCGCCTCGGTGATTTCTTGGCGACCATGGCCCAGGCCGCAACACCACAGGCCAGAGAGGCCGTCGAAAATTTTCCGGCCCTCTGTATCCGTGAAATAGCAACCCTTGGCGCTGGCTATCAGCCTGGGGTTGGCCTTGAAATCGCGGTTGCCGGTGTAGGGCATCCAGTGGGGCTCAAGCCACGCCGCGTCGGTGCGGGTTTGCATGAGGGCTTTGGCATCGGTCATATTCATGGGGTACTCCCAAAGACTGGCTTAAGGGACACCGATTGTGGCGGGATCTGTTACTCTTATAAATGAACAAATATCAATATTTAGTTGCAAATTTATGCAAGTAAAAAAGACCCAGGCCTCGCTCGGTCGTCTCAGCGATATGGATATTCGCCTGCTGCAGGTGTTTAAGAGTGTGGTGGAGTGCGGCGGCATGTCCGCAGCAGAGCTTGAGCTCAATATTGGCACATCGACCGTCAGTCGCCATGTCAAAGATTTGGAAACCCGGCTTGGCCTGCGCCTGTGCCGTCGCGGGCGTGCCGGCTTTGCCCTGACGCCTGAAGGTGAGCAGATTTACCAAGAGACGCTTCGCTTGCTGGCTGGTGTTGATGCATTTCGCAGCCGGGTTGACGAGATTCATCAGCGCATGGGCGGCGAGTTGCACCTGGCCGTGTTTGATAAGACCGCCAGCAACCCGGCAGCGCAAATCGGCCAGGCCATTGCCTTGTTTAAAGACATGGCGCCTGCGGTCTCCCTGCACCTGCATGTCGCGCCGCTCAATGCGATCGAGCGCGGCGTGCTCGATGGTCAGTTTCAGGCCGGCGTCATACCCGGCCATAGAAGCTCGGGTGCCCTGAGCTACCAAGTCTTGTTCAGTGAGACCATGTACTTGTACTGTGGTTCGACGCACGCGCTGTATGGCAGTTCGCCAGACCAGGAGCCCGCAAGCTGGGAGGCCTTGCGCAAGCACGCTTTTGCAGGCCTGGGCTACCACTCGCCCAATATGGAGCTGACCCAAACGGTGGGACTCATCCGCCAGGCCACGGGCTACGACCAGGAGTCGATCGCCACGCTAATTTTGTCGGGTCAGTTCCTGGGGTTTTTGCCGGACCACTACGCGCAAAGCTTTGTGCGCGAGCGCCGCATGCGGGCGCTGCGGCCAGCGGTTTTTCAGTACAGTTGCGATTTTTTCAGCATTGTCAGGACCTCGCCTGAGCGCTCACGCGTGACCAACCTGCTTCAGGCTTGTCTGCTGCAAGCGCACCAGGCCTGAAGCAGCGGCCTGGGTAAGCCCGCCGAAAAAGCGCTAGACTGCGCCGCAAAATTTGCCTAGCGACGGCGCTCCTTGAGCGCCAAGACGCCACCGGCCGATCGCACCCAAGACCGAAACGGGAGAAAGCCAATGGATGGTTTCAAGGTCACCCCAATTGTTCTGGCAATTCCAGTTTTCATGCTGCTCATTGCCATTGAATTCGTGGCCAGCCGGCGCATGAAAAAATCGATTTACCCCCTGCAAGACACGCTGACATCGCTGAATATTGGCATTTTGAGTCAGTTCGTCAATCCGCTTGGCGCGGTAATCAGTGTGGTCATGTACGACGCGGTGCAGAAAAATTACGGCACCTTTGAGTGGGACACCCGCCAATGGTGGACGTGGGCAACAGCGGTCGTGCTGTATGACTTTTTTTACTACTGGGTGCATCGAACCGGTCACGAGGTAAACCTGTTCTGGGCCTCGCACGTCACCCACCACAGCAGTGAAGAGTTCAACCTGTCGACCGCATTGCGCCAGTCGTCCACGGGTTTTTATTTCAAGTGGGTTTTCTACCTTCCGCTGGCGGTTCTTGGCTACCCGGTGCAAGTGTTCATTGTGGTTGGCTTGATTGATCTGCTGTATCAGTATTGGGTGCATACCCAGTTAATCGGTCGACTCGGATGGCTGGAGTATGTTTTGATCACGCCGTCCAACCATCGCGTGCATCATGGCCAAAACGCTTATTGCCTGGATAAAAACTATGGCGGCATTTTCTGCCTCTGGGACAGACTGTTTGGCACCTATGCCGACGAGCGCCCCAATGAGCCCATTGTTTACGGGATTCGAACACCGCTGGCGAGCTGGAACCCGGTATGGGCGAACCTGCATCACTATGTTGCCATCTGGAAAAAAATGAAAACGCTCACAGGATGGCGTAACCGTTTGATGTGTTGGTTTGCCCGTCCGTCCTGGCAACCGGATCAGGATTTACAACCAAGCGATCGCGACTTGCGGGCGGAAAAACTCCGCTCGGCTGCGCCCTTGGTCTGGCGTTGGATTGGCGTTGCCTTCACGGTGCTCGCGGCGTTGGCAGTGATTTTGTTTCTCGGCGGTCGTGCTCAGGTTTCGGTGGCGACGCAATTGGTGATTTTGGGCGTTGCTGCTGGCGTTTTTGCGGCTGTGGGGGCGCTGTGGACGCGCGCGGCCTGGCTTAGATTCGAATGAGTACCAGCCTAGCCCTGACCGATGGGGTTTTGCTGCTAACTTGTTTCTATATTGCCCGTGGACCTGCAGCCAGTGTTGGTGTTCGCTTAGCGCTTGGCGTCATTGGCTTGGCTGCTGCACTTGGCGTGTTGAAATTCTCTGGCCTGGCGCCAATGTCAGGCATGCATTCTTTTCTGTCCCAGATTTCCTCGGTCGCAGCATTGCCCTTGCTGGCGCTGGTCTTGCTTGATGAACAGGCTGCCGTCTCGGTCTCAGCCAAGTTTGCCTGGGTTTTTCTGGTGGTTCTTGCCGCCGTCGGACTGATCATCACCACGGGTTTAGGCATCAAGGCTTATGGCCCCATCATGGCTGCTGGCAGCGTGATGGTTTTGCTGGTTGGCTTGGCAAGGCGAGGGCGTTTTCGACAAGGCCTTGGTGCTCTGGTGATGTTGGCGGGCATGGCCTTATTCGTTGCCAAAGTGAGTGTCGGAAATTTTTTGGCCCCGGGCGACTTCTTGCACCTAGGCATGGCCTTGGGCTTGCTGGGGCTTAGGCCACCGCTTCAGCCGGCCTCAACCGCCCGAGCGGCCGCTGGCTGACTTCATGGTCATAAAAACCGACCCTGTTGTGGCCATATGGGCGGCCCGACGCATTGCGCCGGGCTGGTGGCTGGCCTGATGCGGCTGCAGCCGGCGTTACCGAATCACCAGAACGGGCACTTTGCAATGCGCTAGGACCTCGGTGGTGACCGAGCCGGTGATCAGGTTGACCAGTGATCCGTGGCCGTGGGAGCCCATGACCACCAAGTCGTACTTGCCCTCGGTTGCGGTTTTGGAAATCACTTCACCCGGATTGCCGATGCGGCTGATCGTGCGTGCCTTGATGCCGTGACGCTGCAAAAATTTGGCGACCGGCGCGTTCACTTTGTCAGCTTCATCGTCATAGTATTTTTTAACAATCTCCTTGCCCAGTGCGGCGCGCGCTTGTGCGGGCAAGATCAATTGAACATTGATCGTGCTGTAGGCATTGCTGGGTGAAAGCATTTCGTGCGTGGCCAGGTAGGCGAGCATTTTTTTGGTGTAAGCGCTTCCGTCAACAGCGAGCAAGATGTTCATGGTGTATCTCCTTCAATGACGCTTCGAGTGTAGCCAGAACGCATTGGGCTTAAAGCGACCATGCGGCTAAATATTGATGCACATCAAGGGGTCAAAGTGGGCCTGCTCACCCTTGCTGGCGTAGCCTAGCGGGTTGGCGACCACCAAACAGCCCTGGTGCCTGTAATGCTGCGGTGTGTGCAGGTGACCATGAAGCCAACAGGTGGCCAGTGGCATCAAATGGTCAAGGTTGTTGCAAAACCCCGCCGTGCCTGGTGTCAGCCCGTAGCGCGGGTCGGCGCTTTGCAGGCTGGGTGCGAAATGGGTGATCACCACGGTTTTGCCATCAAATGGCTGGCGCAGGGCGGCCTCTAGCCATTGCTGGCAAACCAAAGCGTGTTCGCGCACCTGCTCTGCCAGCATGGGGCTCCCCCTGATGTGCGTACCCGTCTTGCGCAGGTAGTAATTGGCCGCTTTGAAAGCTTTCTCTCGGGCTTTGGGCTGCGCAGGCTTTGCCAGATTGTGGGGCGCTGAGGATTTGGCCAGCGCATCGAAGTCGCTCCATAGGGTGGTGCCCAGCAAGCGGATCGACTCGCCGCTGCCGCTGTGCAGCGGCCAGACCAGGGCTTGTCGCTCCAGCCAGATGATGCCCAGTCGCTGGCAGGCCGCCTGGAGCATTTGGTGCGCCTGGTTGAAGTCCAGCCCATCGTATTCGTGGTTTCCAGGCACAAACACCACGGGGCAGGGCCAGCCGTAGTGCGGTGAAAAACGCGTCAAGCCGAAATTGATGTCGCTCAGGCGCGTGCCCACCTGATAGGACCCGATGTCACCTGCCAGCACCAGAAGTTGTGCATCGGGTGCCGGCACGGCTTGCCAACCCCAGTTGGACTCCAGGTGAAGGTCTGAGAGCAGCTGTACCTTCATGGGCAACGCATCAACATCGGCTGATGCGTGCAACTACCCATTCAGTCGGCAAGGGCTTGGACGCGACGCTCCAGCAAGGCCTTGGCTTTCAGCAGGCTTTGGGGCAGGTGATAGGCCAGTTGCTCAAAGTGACCGTGGTGCAATTTCAACTCTTCCAGCCAGGCCGGTTTGTCGATGCTGCTGACTTGATGGTATTGCTCTGGTGTGAACGCCAGCCCACTCCAGCTCAGGTCTTGGTGACGTGGCGCGATGCCAAATGCGGTTTCCTGCCCTTGCGCCTGGCCCTCAATGCGTTGCACCATCCACTTCAGCACACGCATGTTGTCCCCATAACCGGGCCAGACGAACTTACCTGCCTCATCCTTGCGAAACCAGTTGACGCAAAAGATCTTGGGCAAGCTGTGGCCCATGTCCTCAAGGCGGTGCTCCATGTCCAGCCAGTGCTGAAAGTAGTCGCTCATGTTGTAGCCACAAAAGGGCAGCATGGCGAACGGATCGCGCCGCACCAGGCCCATCTTCCCGGTTGAGGCCGCCGTGGTCTCAGAGCCCATGGTGGCAGCCATGTAGACGCCTTCCATCCAGTTGCGCGCTTCGGTCACCAGTGGCACCGTGCTCGAGCGTCGACCGCCAAAAATAAAACCGTCGATCGCCACACCCTCGGGGTCGTCCCACTGGGCGTCCAGAGCTGGGTTGTTGGTGGCGGCAATGGTGAAGCGCGAGTTGGGGTGGGCGGCTTTTGATCCGCTGGCGCGCGCAATCTCGGGCGTCCAGTCCCGCCCTTGCCAGTCGATCAGGTGTTCAGGCAGCGAGCCGCTGTCTTGCTCCATGCCTTCCCACCAGACATCACCGTCGTCGGTTAAGGCGACGTTGGTGAAGATGGCGTCATGACCGAGGCTGGCCATGCAGTTGGGGTTGGTGTGGTAATTGGTTCCTGGGGCTACGCCAAAATAACCCGCTTCGGGGTTGATGGCGTACATCTTGCCGTCTTCATGGGGCTTGATCCAGGCAATGTCGTCGCCAATGGTGGTCACTTTCCAGCCTTCGAACCCAGCGGGAGGCACCAACATGGAAAAGTTGGTCTTGCCGCAGGCGCTGGGGAAGGCTGCTGCCAAGTGCAGCTTCTTGCCCTCAGGCGTGGTCACCCCCAGAATCAGCATGTGCTCGGCCAGCCAACCCTGGTCACGCCCCATGGTTGAGGCGATGCGCAGGGCAAAGCATTTTTTACCCAGCAAAGCGTTGCCGCCATAGCCAGAGCCATAGCTCCAGATTTCGCGCGTTTCGGGGTAGTGCACGATGTACTTGGTCGGGTTGCATGGCCACTTCACGTCGGCCTGGCCTGCTGCCAGGGGCGCGCCCACGCTGTGCACGCAGGGAACAAAATCGCCGTCCTCTCCCAGCACATCGAAGACCGCTTTGCCCATTCGGGTCATGATTTTTTGGCTGACCACCACATACGGGCTGTCGCTGAGCTCAATACCGATGTGGGAGATGTGGGAGCCCAAAGGCCCCATGGAAAACGGCACCACGTACATGGTGCGGCCTTGCATGCAGCCATCGAACAAGGCTTTTTGTCCGCCCTTGCCATGCTCAAGCAAGCCCCGCATGTCTGCAGGCGCGACCCAATTGTTGGTTGGCCCGGCATCCGCTTGACGCTCAGAGCAAATATAGGTGCGATCTTCGACCCGCGCCACATCAGTTGGGTCTGACCAGGCCAGGTAGCTGTTTGGCCGTTTAGCGGGGTTGAGCTTGCGAAAAGTGCCCGCGTCAACCAGCTGTTGGCAGATCCGGTCGTATTCTTCCTGTGACCCGTCGCACCAGTGGATGTTTTGGGGCTTGGTCAGCTCGGCCATCTGCGCCACCCACTGCAATATGCGTTGGTGTTTGACGTAGGTCGGCGCGTTCAGCGGCAAATCGCCAGCGGCATTGGATGTCATGCTTTCGGTCTCCTAGACTGTTTGTCGCCCAGGCCCTGCAAGGTTCAGGGCAGGCTTTGTTTTCAGACCATTTTAGACAGCCAAATAGCGGATCAATCTGCGCGAGCCTTGTGGGCAAAGCGCAGCGACTGGACGGCGCAGCCAGACCTTGGCTTAGGGCCGTTGATCGGTCGAAGGTTTTTGCCAGGGGTTGATGCCACCTTCTACCGCATGCTTGTCGTTGCTGGCCAACTCACCAGGCCTGAACTGCGGCTTGTTCAATGATGCAGCCAGTTCGGTGATTTGTTGCGCACTGCTTGCGCCAACCAGGGCGGAGCTGACGCGGGCGTCTCGCAGAACCCAAGCGATAGCCATTTGAGCCAGACTTTGTCCGCGCGCTTGGGCGATGTCATTGAGTGCACGCACATGGCCCAGGTTTTCCTCGTTCAAAAACTCCGCTTTGAAGGAACCGCCGCCCGGCCGGTTGATGCGGGCATCAGCTGGTGTGCCCTGCAGGTATTTTTGCGTCAGCAGTCCTTGGGCCAGCGGGCTAAAGGCGATGCAACCCATCCCCAGATCGTCCAGTGTGGCCAGCAACTCAGGCTCCACCCAGCGGTTGAGCATGCTGTAAGAGGGTTGATGAATCAGGGGCTGAACACCCATGGCCAGCAACAGCTGCGCCGCCTCCCGGGTTTTTTTGGGTGAATAGCTGCTAACGCCCACGTAGAGCGCTTTTCCTTGTTGCACGGCACTGGCCAGCGCCGCGCAGGTTTCTTCCAGCGGTGTGTCGGGATCAAACCGGTGCGAATAAAAA
>JAURGS010000097.1 GCA_030833685.1 Rhodoferax sp.
CGGACGACCTGGCGCGTGTTTTTCCTTGGCGCCGAGCATTGGATGCGTAGCGCTGGCCAAGATGCTGTACACCATCAGCTCGGCTGGCATACGCTTATCCAATAGTTCGATGTGTTGCGCCTCGCGCACCCAGGTGCTCAGCTGCGCGCACAGGCTTACCAGTAAGTCCAGGTAGGACGGATCTTGCTGCACCACGGCCAACAGGCGGGCATCTTGTGGCACCAGGGCGGGGTGTTTGTTCTCCAGGCGTGACTGGATCGCCCAGCGGGCAAGGGCCTGCAGGGCCGAGCGCGTCTGCTCGGGCGCCGTGGCGGCGGTGCTGCGGCGAAGGGTTCGGGTCAGCGACAGCGCTTCGTCCAGGGCGCGCGTCATCACCGCGACCGCCAGTTCATCTTTTGACTTGAATAATTTGTACAGGCTGGGCTTGGTCATGCCAGCCTCGCTGGCGATCTGGTCCATGGTGGCCTGCTCAAGCCCGCCGTCGTTGAGCAGCCGAACCATGGACGCCAGCGCCGCATCCCGGCGTACCTGACGCAGGTGCTGCTGCAGCACGGATTTAGAGGTCGACGAGGGCATGGATGCCGACAAAGCAATACTTTTTAGTTAATATAGATTACTGTACAGTATTTTTATGAACTTGAGAGTAAATAAATTGGGTTTGAAGGCCTTGGGGATAATAGGCCAATGAGCGTGGCTATGGATAAAGAGGCTGAAAGTCGCACCAGCGGCGGCGCGCAACGCGTGGCAGTGATCGGCTCGGGCATTGGCGGCTTGGGGGCGTGCGCTCAGCTCAAGACCAGCGACCCCGCCGTGCACCTGACCTTGTTTGAAAAAGACGGCCATTTTGGCGGCCACGCCAACACCCTGGATATGACCCTGGAGGGTTTGACCCACGGCGTTGACACTGGTTTTTTGGTTTACAACGAGCGGACCTATCCGCGCCTGATTGCACTTTTTGCGGCGCTGGGCGTGCCGGTGGCAGCCTCAGACATGTCCTTCTCGGTTCAGATCCGCCAGCGCCATCAATCTGTGCTGGAGTGGAGCGGCCACTCGCTGGCAACCGTCTTTGCCCAAAAGCGCAATCTGCTTCGCCCAGGCTTTTGGCGCATGCTGGCAGACATTCTTCGCTTTAACAGGCTCGCCACGGGCTTGGCCAAAAACGGGGGGGGCGTGGAGCAGTCGGTGCAGGAGTTTTTGGACCACCATCGTTTTAGTGCAGGCTTTCGCGAGCACTATCTTTTGCCCATGATTGCCTGTATCTGGTCGTGCCCACTGGATCAGATGCTGGCATTCCCGATGGCCACCTTGGTGCGGTTTTGCCATAACCACGGCCTCTTGCAAGTGAGCAATCGGCCCCAGTGGTACACGGTGCGCGGCGGCTCACGCCAGTATGTCAATCGCATCTTGGCTTTGGTGGATGCGCCGCGCCTGAAAACGCCGGTGATGGCGATCACGCGTGGGCCGGATGGGGTGCGGATTCAAACCCGCGATGGCTGGGAGAGCTTTGATGCGCTTGTGTTGGCCTGCCACCCTGACCAGGCTCTGAGCCTGTTGGGGACAGGGGCGACAGCCAGCGAGCGGGAATGCCTGGGCGCCATCCGCTACCAGTCCAATCGTGCGGTCTTGCACACAGACGCGTCCGTTATGCCGCAGCGTGAATCGGCCTGGGCAGCCTGGAACTTCGAGCGCCATGCCCAGGGCTCGCACCAGCATGCGCCGGTGTGTCTGCACTATTGGCTTAATCGACTGCAGCCCTTGCCGTGGCGCACGCCGGTGATGGTTTCACTCAACCCTTTGCGCGAGATTCGTGCCGATCAGATTCATGCGGATATTGATTACGCGCACCCGGTGTTTGACGCTGCGGCGATTGCGGCGCAGCAGCGCCTGCCGGACTTGCAGGGCCACGCGCGCACCTGGTATTGCGGTGCGTGGTGCGGCTATGGTTTTCACGAAGATGGCTTGAAGTCCGGCCAACGTGCAGCCGAGGATGTGTTGCGTGCGCTGGGCCGCCGCTTGGCATGCGCCACGCCGACACCCGGGCAATGACGCAGCTAGAGTCGCCCACCAGCAGCGTGCGCGCAGCGCCGCTAATCGGGATCGGGCGGGTCTGGCACCAGCGGCTGCGCCCGGCTCGAAACGCGTTTGCTTACCCCAGCTATTTTCTGCTTCTGCCGATGCGGGCTTGGGCCGAGCACGACCCAAATCTAGCGCCATTGGCAGCGGACTTGCCGCGTAACCGGTTTGGACTGATCAGCTTTTATGACCGCGATCATGGCGCTGGCGGGCCCGATGCGCTGGCCTGGTTTGACGCTCTGTTGGCCGCGCAGGGCATTGATGACGCGGCCGGTGAGGTGTGGCTACAGACGTTGCCGCGTGTGCTGGGTTATGCCTTCAAGCCGGTGAGCTTTTGGTTCGCGTTCAGGCGCGATCAAAGCCTGGCTGCCATTGTGGTGGAGGTCAATAACACGTTTGGTGAGCGGCATTGCTATTTGCTGCAAGGGCCGGACCTGGACTGGTCGCGCTTGCAGCGGGCCAGCAAGGTTTTTCATGTGTCGCCGTTTTGCAGTGTGAGCGGCCAATACCAGTTTCGCTTTGAGCGCCAGTTCGATGAGGCTGGGCAGTGGCACAGTTTGCTCGCGCGCATTGATTTACTGGATGAGCGCGGGGTGTTGATACAAACCAGCACCGGTGGCGTTTTACAGCCGTGCGACAAGAGCGCGATGCGCCGCGCATTTTTTTCCATGCCCCTGATGACATTGGGCGTAATATTTCGAATCCACTGGCAGGCGCTTAAACTGGCCATCAAGCGCGTGCCATTTTTTCGAAAACCGGCCCCGCCGCAGCAGTTTCTCAGCCGATGACCACGCAAAACGCCCTCGCCCACAAACCCTCCATGAAGCTGCACGGTGCGCCGCGTTCTGCGCGCCGGGTTCTGGCCCTGCTGGAAAAGCTGCCCCAGGGCGTGCTTGATGTCGAATTGCCAGACGGCCACGTGCTGCATTTCACCGGCCATAAGCACAGCGACCCCAAGCATTTGCGCGCCAGGCTGGTGCTGCTTAACTGGCGCTTGTTTGATCGGGTTTTGCAGTCGGGCGACATTGGGATGGCCGAGAGCTATATCGACGGCGATTGGCACACCCCTGACCTGGCCAGCTTGCTGATGCTGGCCATTGCCAACCGAACCCATATCGAGCGCCTGGTGTATGGCTCGTGGTGGGGCTCGCTTTTGCACAGGATCAAGCACCGCAACAACCGCAATTCGCGCCAGGGCAGCGAGAAAAATATCCATGCCCATTACGACCTGGGCAACCAGTTTTACCGCTTGTGGCTGGATGACACCATGAACTACAGCAGCGCCTGGTTTGGTCAGGCGCCTGATAAAAGTGCCGTGGCCCTGGAGCAAGCGCAGCGCGCCAAGGTGCGACGGGCGCTGGAGCAGGCGCGGGTGCAGCAGGGCAGCCGGGTGTTAGAGGTGGGCTGTGGCTGGGGTGCGCTGGCCGAGATGGCTGCCTCAGAATTTGGTGCCCAGGTCACTGGCGTGACCTTGTCGGCCGAGCAGCTGGCCTGGGGGCAGAAGCGCCTCAAGCGCGCTGGCCTGCAGGACAAGACCGAGCTTTGCTTTCAGGACTATCGCGACTTGCCCGCTCAGCACAGTGCACAGCCTTTTGATGCGGTGCTGTCGATCGAAATGTTTGAGGCGGTTGGGCGCGAGTACTGGCCCGCTTATTTCAACGCGGTCAAAGCCTGCTTAAAGCCCGGTGGTTACGCTTGCATTCAGACCATCACGATTCACGATGACTTGTTTGAGCGCTACGTGCGCTCGACCGACTTTATTCAGCAATATATTTTCCCGGGCGGCGTGCTGCCCAGCCCCGCGCAGTTTGAATCGCAGGCGCGTGCGGCAGGTTTTGAGGTGGTGGAGTCGATGGCCTTTGGCCATGACTACGCCGAGACGCTGCGGCGCTGGCGGACGGATTTCATGGCCCGCGAGAGCGAGGTGCGCACGCTCGGATTTGATACCCGGTTTGTGCGCATCTGGGAGTTCTACCTGGCTTATTGCGAAGCCGCGTTCGACCAGGGCAATACCAACGTGGTGCAGTACACCTTGCGTCGCCCGTGAGTGCTCCTTATTACGGCCGCATTGCGCCTTTGGCAGTTCCACCCGAGTGTGGCGCGCAGGCTGCCGACTGGACCTTGCACGCACAGGGCCACTGGCAGTGGTTGGGCGCTGCGGTTTATCACTTAAGGCTTTGGGCTGGCCCTGGATTTATCTGGGCCGACTACTTGCGCCAGCCCTTTGTTTTGGCGCTGGACTTTGAGCGACGCCTGGCCCCCGGTGTGCTGGCCGAGCGGGTGCTGGCGGAGATGCGGCACCAGGGGCGCTTCAGCCAGGCGCAAGCGCAGTCCTGGTTGCACACACTGCACGGCGTTTTGGAGCCCGCCGCAGCGCCGCTTCGTCTGAGCGCACAGCACGACGGCGAGGGCGAGTTGCGTTTTGCGCGCGACGGGGTTTTTGCGGGCGTTGTGCAAGATGCTGACTTCACCCGGCTCTTTCTGGGGATCTGGTTCCATGAGACCTCGACCCTGGCGAGCTGGCAGATGACGCAGCCCACAAGCAGCGAGGCACACCCATGGCCTTGAATCCACCCATTGTTGACTGGTCAGATAAGGTGGTCTGGGTGCTCGGTGCCTCCAGCGGCATCGGACTGGCCACGGCGCAAGCGCTGTGTGAGCGTGGCGCGCGAGTGGCCGTTTCGGCGCGCAATGCGCAGTCCCTTGAGGCTTTTGTCCAGTCGAACCCAAAGAGCCTGGCATTGCCCTTGGATGTGGACGATCTGGGCGCCTTGCGTCGTGCAGTAGGGCAGATCGAGTCGACCTGGGGTCGCTTGGATCTGGTCATGTTTTGCCCAGCGCATTACCGTGCCAACCGTGCCACGCGTTATGACCTGAGTGACATGCTTTTGCACCAGCAGGTGAATTACGTCGGTATGCTGAAGATGCTCGAAGTGGTTCTTGGCCCCATGGTCGCCGCGGGGCGGGGCCATATCAGTCTGGTCGGCAGCGTCGCCGCTTATCGCGGTTTGCCCAAGTCCTTGGCTTACGGACCGACCAAGGCGGCGATGTCCAACCTGGCAGACTGTCTGTACCTCGATTTGCATGACAGTGGGGTTGCGGTTTCGCTCATCAACCCGGGCTTTGTGCAAACGCCGCTGACAGCGCAAAACAAATTTCGCATGCCCGCCTTGATCACACCGGCGCAAGCGGCCCAGGCGATCCTGAAGGGTTGGGCCAAGGGCCATTTTGAAATTCACTTTCCCAAGCGATTTACCCTCTGGCTGCGGCTCTTGCGCATGCTGCCAGACAGTTGGTACTTCTGGCTGATTCGACGCATGCTGACATGAAAACCCTAGATCCCCGAACCCAGACGCTGTGCGAATTTTTTGAGCATCTTCAAGCGCAGGATGTGGCCAGACTGGGGCAGCTGTATGACGACAACGCCCATTTTGTAGACCCTTTTAACGATGTCTGGGGCCTGGCCAAGGTTCAACGGGTTTTCACCCACATGTTCGACGTGCTCGATGAGCCCAGCTTCACCATCATTGAGGCCTTTACGGAGGGTGACCAGGCCATGCTCACCTGGGACTTTCACTTCAAGCGCCGCGGGCAGGCCAAGCGCTGGCAGATTCATGGCAGCACGCATATTCGGTATGGTCAGGATGGCCGCGTGACCCTGCACCGCGATTACTGGGACGCCGCCAACGAGCTGTACGCCCAACTGCCCCTGATCGGCGCGTTGATGCGTTGGTTGCGCCGCCAGCTGGCCACGCCTTGATGGGGCCTGTTATGAGCATGATTGCTCTGAAGCCCCTGGCTAAGCCGCCTATCACGCGCACGAAGTCCCACCGCTTGGGCTTGCGCATGCTGGCCCTGATGGGCGCAGTGGCCGTGGCCGCCTGCAGCCCAGAGCCGACTCCAGATTGGTCTGGCTACGTGCACGCGCAGTATGTGTACGTCAGCGCGCCGCTGCCTGGACGCTTACGCCATGTGCTGGTCCAGCCAGGCCAAAGTGTGAGTGCCGGCCAGCCTTTGTTTGAGCTGGACAGTGATGTTGATCAGCTGGCGCGCCAAGAGGCCGTGGCGCGTTACCAGGCAGCGCAAGCGCAGGCACAGAACCTGAACACCGGTCGGCGCGAGCAGGAAATGGCGCCGATGCGCGAGCAACTGGTGCAAGCCCAGGCCCAGGCGGACCTGGCCCAGAAAGCAGTGTCGCGCCAACAAGCACTGGTACGCCAAGGCTTTGTGGCGCAGGCGCTGCTGGATGACGCACAGTCCGATTTGGTTCGGGCGCAAGCGCGGGTGCGTGAGCTGCAGGCCTGGCTGCAGGCGGCTGAGCTGCCCGCGCGCCAGCAAGAGCGCATGGCCGCGCAGGCGCAGGCGCGAGTCGCGCAGGAGAGCATCAAACAAACTGATTGGCGCCGCGCGCAAAAGCGCCCTGTGGCCACCCAAGCCGGGTTGGTCAGCGAGGTCTTTTTCCAGCCAGGGGAGCAGGTCGCTGCGATGCAGCCGGTGCTGTCGATATTGCCACCCGATCAATTGCGCGCCCGCTTTTATGTGCCCGAGTCGGTGCTGCCTTCGATCAGGCTGGGTGCCTCAGTCCAGCTGGGCTGCAGCGCTTGTGGTGGTTGGGTCGCGGCCCAAATTTCACGCATTGCCAGCTCGCCCGAATACACCCCGCCGGTGATTTATTCCAATGCGCAGCGCCAGCACCTGGTCTACATGGTCGAGGCGCGGCCCAGCGTTGCGGATGCCGCGCGCCTGCGCCCGGGCCAGCCACTGGACGTGCGCCCGGCGGCCATGCCGTGAGTACCTACACCTCACCCGGTGCGTTGGCGATTGATGTGAGCGGCCTGACTAAGCGCTATGGCCAGCGCACTGTGGTCGATCAGATCGATTTGCAGGTGGCACCAGGTCGTATCTGCGGTTTTCTGGGCCCCAATGGCAGTGGAAAAACCACGACGATTCGCATGCTGTGTGGCTTGCTGACGCCCGATGCGGGCCGGGGATCCTGCCTGGGCTTTGACGTGGTTCGCCAGTCCGCGCAAATCAAGCGCCAGGTGGGCTACATGACCCAGCGTTTTGGCCTGTACGAGGATTTGTCGATTCGCCAGAACCTGGACTTTGTCGCGCGTCTGTTTGGACTGGGCCAGCGTCGCCAAGCTGTGCAGGCCATGCTCGAGCAGCTCGGCCTGGCGCACCGACAGGACCAACTGGCTGGCACACTTTCAGGCGGCTGGAAGCAGCGCCTGGCCTTGGCCGCCTGCCTGATTCATCAGCCACGCCTGCTCTTGCTGGACGAGCCCACAGCGGGCGTGGACCCCAAAGCGCGGCGCGAGTTTTGGGACCAGATTCACGAGCTCGCTGCCCAGGGCATCACCGTGCTGGTGTCAACCCATTACATGGACGAGGCCGAGCGTTGCCATGAGCTGGTTTATTTGGCTGACGGGCGGGTGCTGGCGCGCGGCACCGAGCGCGACATCATTGCCAGCTGTGGCTTGCAAGTATGGACGCTTAGCGGTGGCCAGGCCAGCGTGGCAGGTGCAGCCTTGAAAAACATGCCGGGGGTGGTGAGCGTGGCAGCCTTTGGCAACCATGTGCACGCTGCTGGATTTGATGCGCAGCAGCTGGCGCAAGCCATCGAGCAGGCCCGTCTGCGCTTTGGCGTGCAGGTCGAGCCCGCCCCCGCAGGGCTGGAGGATGTGTTTATTGCGATGATGGCTGATCGCAGCAAGCATGAGGGCGCACCAAGCCGATGAATGGTTTTTCTCTGAGCCGGATGTGGGCGGTGTTCGTCAAGGAGCTGCAGCAGATGCTGCGCGATCGGCTCACGTTTGCGATGGCTGTGGGCGTACCGGTTCTGCAACTGGTGTTGTTTGGTTATGCGATCAACACCGACCCCAAGGGCTTGCCCACGGTGGTGGTTAATGCCGACAGCGGCTCGCTTTCACACAGCCTGTTGGCCAGCATTCAAAACACGGGCTACTTCAAGGTTCATGCCGTGCTTGACAGCGAAGTACAGGCGCAAAAATTACTGGAAAACGGACAAGCGCAGTTCATGGTGGTCATACCCATGGATTTCACCCGCAAGCTGGTGCGAGGCCAACGCCCGGCTGTGCTGGTGTCGGTAGATGCGACCGACCCCAGCGCCTCGAACAATGCAATAGCAGCGCTGGGTGCGCTCGCTCCTTTGGCCTTGCGCCATGACCTCCAGGGCGCTTTGGGGCCCTTGCAGCCGCAGGCGCCGCCATATGAGCTGCGGGTGCACAAGCGCTACAACCCCGAAGGGCTTTCCCGCTACAACATCGTGCCCGGCCTGATCGGCACGATTCTGACCATGACCATGGTCATGCTCACGGCGCTGGCCATGACGCGTGAGCGCGAGCGCGGCACCATGGAAAACCTGCTGGCCACGCCGGTGCGCCCGGCCGAGGTGATGGCTGGCAAGATATTGCCTTACGTGGCCATTGGCTACGTGCAGCTGGCAGTGATCCTGGGCGCGGCTTTTGTGCTTTTCGAGGTACCCATGGTCGGCAGCCTGGGCCTGCTGATGGCCATGATCGGCCTGTTTATTCTGGCTAATCTGGCAGTGGGCTTTACCTTTTCCACGGTGGCCAGAAATCAGTTGCAGGCCATGCAGATGACTTTTTTCTTTTTTCTGCCTTCGATTTTGCTATCTGGCTTTATGTTTCCGTTTCGTGCCATGCCGGTGTGGGCCCAGCACATCGGCGAGGTCTTGCCACTGACGCATTTCCTGCGCATCGTGCGTGGAATTTTGCTCAAAGGCAATCAGGCACATCAACTTTGGCCAGAGGTCTGGCCCATGCTCCTGTTTTTGCTGGCCGCTGGCTCGGTGGCGCTCATGCGTTACCGTAAGACGCTGGACTGATGGCGG
>JAURGS010000098.1 GCA_030833685.1 Rhodoferax sp.
CGAGGGCGCAGGATTTGCCCCAGATGCCCTGCCGCCCCTGTGAGCAGCAGGCGTTTGAAGCGCAGGGCGGTGGCGGGTGGGTTCAACATGGGTAGCTCCGCAAAAAGTGATGTGGAAATAGGCGTGCTCAGGCGCTAGCGCACCAGCAAAGATACTTTACGCAGGCGGCTGACCTGTGACTGGCGCTTGCGCAGCCGGTCGCGGCTGTTGGACAGGTGGGTTCGCATGGCGGCACGCGCCGCCTCCGGGTCTTGGGCCTCAATGGCGTTGTAGATCGCCTCATGCTCTTGTTGAACGCGCTGAAGGTAATGGATGCGGTTCGATTTGAGCGGGTCGTCCTTACCCAAGCGATGGCGTGGCAGGCCACGGGCGCCTATAGCCACCAACAGCTGCGCAAAATGGGCGTTGCCGCTGGCTTGTGCCACGCAGCGGTGAAAAGCCAGGTCTGCCTCGACCGCATCGCGCCCCTCTTGCAAGGCGAGGTGAAAAGCGCTTAGCGCGTTTCGCAGGCGGTCAATATCGTTGTTGGTTCGTCGTTGCGCTGCCAGAGCGGCACCTTCTGTTTCAAGTCCGATGCGCACTTCAAGCAAGGAAATCACGTCGGTGAGCACGCCCAGTTGCTCGCTCTCAATGCGAAAAGGCAACGCATCTTCGGGGCTGAGGACAAAAGTGCCTACGCCGTGACGGGTTTCGACCTTGCCGCCGGCCTGCAGGCCAGAGATCGCCTCACGCACCACGGTGCGGCTGACGCCAAACTCACGCATCAGGTCGGCCTCCCTGGGCAGTTTCGCGCCGGGCGGGTACTGCCCCTCCAGGATGCGGGTGTTCAGCCGTTGAGCCAGTTCGAAAGCCATGGTGCGGGGCTTGGAATCAGGGGCGGAGGCGGCAGTCATATTCGGGAAAACCCTTGGCGGGAACGCGGCGCGGAACTGTTATCCTAGTTGTACGACATCTGACGACAGGCTTTGGCTACTGTAGCAGATTTGTTGTCCAAGCAGAGCCCTTGATGGGCATCACTCGTTCACTCTGCGCCCTGGCGCATAAGGAAATTCAACATGATGAATCGCAGAAATCTGTTTCAGTGGATTGCAGTTACGACATCGCTAGGCGTGGCTGGTGTGGCCAGCGCACAAACCGTCATCAAAGCTGCCGACGTGCATCCTGCGGGCTACCCTACCGTTGCCGCGGTGGAGTCCATGGGTAAAAAAATCGAGGCCGCAACCCAAGGGCGCATCAAGTTTCAGATGTTTCCGGGCAGTGTCCTTGGCGGTGAAAAAGAAATGATCGAGCAGACCCAAGTTGGCGCCATTCAGCTGCTGCGCACATCCTTGGGACCGGTGGGCCCTGTGGTGCCGGAGGTGAATATTTTCAACATGCCCTTTGTGTTTCGCAGCATTGCCCACATGCGCAATGTGATCGATGGCCCAATTGGCCAAGAACTGCTCGACAAAATCTCGGCTTCCCCAGCCAAAATGGTTGGTCTGGCCTGGATGGACGGCGGCTCACGCAGCCTGTACACGAAAAAGCCGGTGCGATCCATCGCGGATCTAAAGGGACAAAAAATCCGCATGATGGGCAACCCCTTGTTTGTCGACACCATGAATGCGATGGGCGGCAATGGCATCTCGATGGGTTATGGCGAAGTGTTCAGCGCCCTGCAGACGGGTGTCATCGATGGCGCAGAAAACAACCCACCTAGCCTGTACACCGCCAACCATTACAAGGCGGGGGCCAAGTATTACACCCAGACCAATCACCTCATCATTCCCGAAATTCTGGTGATGTCCAAGGCTGCTTACGATAAATTGTCGGACGCGGATAAGGCCATGTTCAAAAAATATGGACGTGAAGCGCAAATGGAGCAGCGCGCACTCTGGGACAAAGCGGTTGCCGATTACTCCGGCAAGCTTAAAGCCGAGGGCGTGGAGTTCATCACGATCGACAACAAGCAGTTTTACGATGCGACAGCGCCGGTTCGCGCCAAATATGGCGCACAGTTCGCTGACTTAATGAAGCGAATTGCTGCCACCCAATAAACAGCTTGACTCTCTGCGACCGGGTCACCGATGCAGGTGGCCCGCCGTGAACCCAGAATCGCTTTGGGGGGCTCGATGACGCCGTTGTACGTGCGCTGGATGGACGGCTTTTACTTGTTTTGCATTTGGCTGGCTGGTCTTTCCATTTTTGCAATGTCGCTCATCGTTCCCTGGGGCGTCTTCACCCGCTACGTTTTGGGAACAGGCTCACGCTGGCCCGAGCCAATCGCCATTCTTTTGATGGTGCTGTTCACATTTATCGGCGCAGCGGCCTCTTACCGGGCGGGGGCGCATATTGCCGTTGGTCTGGTGGTTGAGGCAGTTCCCCGCGCCGTGGGCCGCGCCCTCAAGGCCCTGGTGCATGGCCTGATGCTGCTGATCTGCGTCTTCGTGGTTTATTTTGGCGCCAAGCTTTGTCTGGAGACCATGGGGCAGTCCATTGCCGAGCTCCCCTGGCTGCCGGTGGGCGTCACCTACTTGGCCATACCGATTGGCAGCGCCATCACCATGCTGTTTGTGCTGGAGCAAATTATTTATGGACCCCAGGTGAACCGAACGTCGGCGCGACCGGATCCCTTGGCGACCGAATCAGAGAGGCAGGCCGCTTGATGGACGCCTTGGTGTTGCTAGGCAGCTTTGTCGCTCTGATGGCATTGGGCATGCCCATAGCCTATGCCTTAGGCTTGTCGGCCTTGGTGGGTGCGGCTTACATTGATTTGCCGCTGGATGCCGTGATGATTCAGCTCGCCGCGGGCGTCAATAAATTTTCTTTGTTGGCTATTCCTTTCTTTGTGCTGGCTGGCGCCATCATGGCTGAGGGCGGCATGGCGCGCCGTTTGGTGGCTTTTGCAGGTGTTGTGGTCGGGTTTGTGCGCGGCGGCCTGAGCCTGGTCAACATCATGGCCTCCACTTTTTTTGGTGCGATCTCGGGCTCGTCAGTGGCCGACACCGCGTCAATCGGGACGGTTTTGATCCCCGAGATGGAGCGAAAGGGCTATCCGCGTGACTTCGCCACGGCGGTGACCGTTGCCGGCTCGGTGCAAGCCATTTTGATTCCGCCGAGCCACAACGCGGTGATTTACTCATTGGCCGCGGGTGGATCGGTGAGCATTGCCGCTTTGTTTGTCGCGGGCGTACTGCCGGGGCTGTTAATGGGTCTGTCGCTGGCAGCGATATGCCTTTGGATTGCGCGCAAAAAAGACTATCCCAGAGGTGAGCGGGTTCCCTTGCGCCAGGCCTTAAAAATAACGGTCGATGCTTTGTGGGGCCTGATGACCATGGTCATTATTTTGGGCGGCATTCTCTCGGGCGTGTTTACCGCCAATGAAAGCGCCTCGATCGCCGTGCTCTGGGCTTTTTTTGTCACCATGTTTGTGTACCGGGATTACCGCTGGCGTGACTTGCCCAAGCTGGTTCACCGTACCGTCAAAACGGTCACGATTGTGATGATTTTGATTGGCTTTGCCGCGTGTTTTGGGTACCTGATGACGCTCATGCAGATTCCCCTGAAAGTTACCGCCTTTTTTACCAGCCTGTCAGACAACAAGTATGTGGTTCTCTTGTTGATCAATCTGATGCTGTTACTGCTGGGGTGCCTGATGGACATGTCGCCCTTGATTCTGATCCTCACGCCTATTTTGTTGCCGGTGGTTAAGGCCATGGGGGTGGACCCCGTTCACTTTGGCATGATCATGATGGTGAATTTGGGTATGGGCCTGATAACGCCGCCGGTCGGTACGGTATTGTTTGTGGGCAGCGCTATCTCAAAGCTGAAGATTGGGGTGGTGGCGCGGGCCGTGATGCCGTTTTTTCTGGCCCTGTTGCTTGTTTTGGCGCTGGTGACTTATGTGCCCTGGCTCTCGCTTTGGTTGCCCGGGCTGATGGGCTTGTAACATGCGCTTGCCGCTGATTGGCGGCTTGCTTGCTCACCTCAAATCACACAGGCTTTGACATGATCCCACATTCAGAATTTACCGGCGCTGTCGCCGATCACCTGATAGTCCAGCCTAGTGCCTTGACCACGCCATACCCCGACCCCTTGGTTGAGGTGCGTGATGAGCGCTTTAGGGGCGTGCGCCTGTACAGCGCCAGCGTCGAGCGCCTGGCCAGCGGTCTGCGCTGGGCGGAGGGGCCGGTCTGGTTCGGTGATGGCCGCTATCTTTTGCTTAGTGACATACCCAACAACCGCATGTTGCGCTGGGACGAGACCACCGGCGTGACCAGTGTGTTTCGTGCGCCATCGAACAACGCCAATGGCCACGCGCGGGACCAGCAGGGGCGCTTGATCTCCTGCGAGCACCTGACGCGGCGCATCACCCGCACCGAGTACAACGGCCAGGTCACGGTGTTGGCGGACGGGTTCGAGGGCAAGCGACTGAACTCACCCAACGACATTGTGTGCGCCCGTGACGGCAGTATCTGGTTCACCGACCCAAGCTTTGGTATTGATTCGGACTGGGAGGGCGACCGTGCGCCTTCCGAGCAGGCGCATGCCGTCTATTGCATCTTGCCCAATGGGACCTTGACCAAAGTGCTTGAGGGCTTGAAAGCTCCGAACGGCCTGGCCTTCACGCCCGATGAGTCCCATTTGTATGTGGCGGAAAGCCGCGCTGAGCCTTACCGGCGGCTGTGGCGTTACCAGGTCAAAGACCACCGGCTCTCTGGCGCTCACTTGTTTAACGAAGCCAGCGACTCGGGCGCGTTTGACGGCATCAAAGTCGACGTCGATGGCCGTCTCTGGTGTGGCTATGGCAGCACCGGCACAGCACCCTCCCAAGGGCTTGACGGTGTGCGGGTGCTCAGCGCCGAGGGCGATACGCTGGCGCATATTCACTTGCCCGAGCGTTGCGCTAACCTTTGTTTTGGCGGTGCCAAAAACAACCGCTTGTTCATGGCCGCCAGCCACAGCTTGTACGCGCTGTATGTCAACACACGGGGCGCGGTGTAAGCCGTAACTCGCCCGGGTTCATCGTATGTCAACGCCCGCCTTGCCGCATGTGATCCGCATGCACGCCAGCGACAACGTGGCCATTGTGGGCAATAGCGGTGGGCTGCGTGCGGGTACCGTATTGGACAGTGGCCTGGTGCTGCGCGATCAAGTGCCACAGGCGCATAAGGTGGCATTGGTTGACCTGAGTGCCGGCCAGCCCGTGCTGCGCTACGGCGTAGAAATTGGCCGGGCCAAGGCGGCGATTGCCGCGGGCAGCTGGGTGCACGAGCGCTTGTTGGAAATGCCAGCAGCACGCGCACTCCATGACCTGCCCTTACCGGATGCGGCTCGTGCGCTGCCCGTGCTCGAGCCCTTGCAAGGCTACACCTTTGAGGGCTATCGCAACGCCGATGGCTCGGTGGCCACACGCAACCTGCTGGCGATCACAACCACGGTGCAGTGCGTCGCCGGCGTGCTGGAAGTGGCCGTGCAACGCATTCGAGAGGAATTGCTGGCGCAGTACCCCAATGTGGATGGCGTGGTCGGCTTAGAGCACAGCTACGGTTGTGGCGTGGCCATTGATGCGCCCGATGCGCCGATTCCGATTCGCACCTTGCGCCACATCAGCCAGAACCCTAATTTCGGCGGCGAGGCCATGGTGCTGAGCCTGGGTTGCGAAAAGCTGCAGCCAGAGCGGTTGCTGCCCGAAGGCAGCATCGCCGTGATCAGCCAGGTTAGGCTGCAAGACAGCGAGCATGTGGGTTTCATGGCCATGATCGACCATATTCTGGCCACGGCCAAGACGCATTTGGAGCGGCTCAATCAACGTCGCCGTGAAACGGTGCCAGCCAGTGCGCTGGTGGTGGGTGTTCAGTGTGGTGGCAGCGACGCCTTCAGCGGCGTGACGGCCAACCCGGCGGTGGGCTACTGCACCGACTTGCTGGTGCGCGCTGGCGCCACGGTGCTGTTTAGCGAAACCACCGAGGTGCGTGATGCGATCGAGCAGATGACCGCGCGTGCGGCCACGCCTGAAGTGGCGCAGCGCATGATTGATGAGATGGCCTGGTACGACGCTTACCTGGCGCGCGGCGGCGTGGACCGCAGTGCAAACACGACGCCGGGCAACAAAGCCGGCGGCCTGTCCAATATTGTTGAAAAAGCCATGGGCTCGATCATCAAAAGTGGCACGGTGCCCATTAACGGTGTTGTCTCGCCAGGTGACAAGGCGCAGGGCCCGGGCCTGTTTTATGCGGCAACACCGGCCAGTGACTTTATCTGCGGCACGCTGCAACTGGCTGCCGGGATGAATGTGCATGTGTTCACCACCGGGCGGGGCACGCCCTATGGCCTGGAGGCCTGTCCGGTGATCAAGGTCGCCACCCGCACCGAGCTGGCCCAGCGTTGGCATGACTTGATGGATTTGAATGCCGGGCCAATTGCGGATGGCACGGCGTCCGTGGCGGATGTGGGCTGGCAGCTGTTTCATCTTTTACTGGCCACAGCCAGCGGGCGCAAAACCTGGGCAGAGCACTGGAAGCTGCACAACAGCCTGGTGCTGTTTAATCCTGCGCCGATCACCTAAGCCTATTTCGATTCACTCTTTTCATTCAAAGGTCTACTGATGAGCACCCCTAAAGCGTTCAACCCCTTTCCCAACCAGTTTCGCCGCGACCTGCTGGCGGGCAAGCCCTTGTATGGGTGCTGGTCATCGCTGGCCAGCCATATCAGTACCGAAGTCATTGGTGTGGCAGGCTTTGACTGGATCTTGCTAGATGGTGAACACGCGCCCAACGACATCAGCACCTTCGTGCCGCAAATGATGGCCCTGAAAAACAGCGCCAGCGCCGTGATCGCCCGGCCAAGCTGGAACAACACGGTTGAAATCAAACGCTTGCTTGATGCGGGCTTCTTTAATTTTCTGGTTCCTTTTATCGAGACCGCAGACGAAGCCCAAAAAGCAGTTGAGGCTACCCGTTATCCGCCGCAAGGCGTGCGTGGCGTGTCGGTGTCGACGCGCAGCAATGGTTTTGGCTCGGTGCCGGAGTATTTCAAGCAGATCAATGACAACATCTGTGTGATGGTGCAAATCGAAAGCCGAAAAGGCGTTGCAGCCGCCCGCGACATTGGCGCCATTGAGGGTGTTGACTCCCTGTTTGTCGGCCCTTCAGACCTGGCTGCTGCGTACGGCCACCTTGGCAACCCCAGCCACCCGGAGGTGCAAGCGGCGATTGCTGAAGTGTTTGCGGCTTCCAAAGCCTGCGGCAAGCCCAGCGGCATCTTGGCCCCTGTTGAGGCCGATGCCCGGCGTTATGCCCAGATGGGCGCCACCTTCATCGGTGTGGGCAGCGACCTGGGCTTGTTGCGCGGCGCCTCCCAAGCCTTGCGCGACAAGTTTTTGGCCTGAGTGGCAACTGGTGTTGCAGCATCTGTTGGCAGCTAGTGTGATGAGCGTGCTATGCCTTACGGTTTGGAGTTCTGATGGCGATTGATCACCCGCGCGTTTTGCTGCGCGACATGTTTGATGCCGCCGTGGCTGCGGCGCAACCAGCCTTGTGTTTGACGCAGCACTTACCCGAGCCGCCCAAGGGCCGAACCATCGTGATCGGGGCGGGCAAGGCTTCGGCCGCCATGGCCCGGGCCTTGGAGGACAACTGGAGCGGCCCGCTGCAAGGGCTGGTGGTCACGCGCTATGGCTATGAGGTGGCCTGCCAGCGCATCGAAATCATGCAGGCTGCGCACCCCGTGCCGGATGCTGCCAGCCAGGCAGCCGCAGCGCGCATGCGTGAGATGGTCCAGGACCTGAGCGCCGACGACCTGGTTATCGCACTGGTCTCTGGTGGTGGCTCATCCTTGCTGGTAGAGCCTGCCCCCGGCCTGAGCCTGGCTGACAAGCAGGCGGTTAATGCAGCTTTGCTGGCCAGTGGCGCCAATATCTCAGAGATGAATACGGTGAGGCGGCACCTCTCGGGCATCAAAGGGGGCCGTCTGGCAGCAGCGTGTCACCCGGCGCGCCTGGTCACCTTGTTGATTTCGGATGTGCCGGGTGATGCCCCGCAAGACATTGCCTCTGGCCCGACCGTGGCTGACACCACCACGCGCGAAGACGCTTGGGACATTTTGCGCCGCTACAACATTGCCCTTTCAGAGCCCATGCGCGCTTGGCTGGACAGTGCCAGCAGTGAGTCGATCAAGCCCAATGACCCTCGTCTGGCCTCGGCCGAGGTGCGCATGATTACCGCGCCGCAGGTCGCTTTGCGTGCAGCAGCCAAGCGTGCTCAGCGCGCAGGCTTGGCCGCGCACATTCTGAGCGACCGCATCGAGGGCGAGGCGCGTGATGTGGGCAAGGTCATGGCGGCGATCTCGCAGCAGGTGATGGCGCAGGGACAGCCGTTTGCTCGCCCTTGTGTGCTGCTCAGCGGGGGCGAGACCACGGTGACCATGCGTGGCCAAGGGCGCGGTGGGCGCAATGTCGAGTTTTTGCTGTCCCTGGCCGTAGCGCTGGATGGCGCACCAGGCGTGTACGCCTTGGCCGCAGACACCGACGGCGTTGATGGCATTGAGGAAATTGCTGGCGCAACCTTGGGGCCTGATACGCTCAGGCGTGCCTGGGCGCTGGGCATGAATCCGCGCAGCCATTTGGACAACAACGACGCCCACAGTTTTTTTCAGCGCCTGGGCGATTCAGTGGTGACTGGCCCGACGCTCACCAATGTGAATGACTTTCGGGCGATCTTGCTGACCTGATGCCCGCTATTTGGCCGCGAGGGCGCTGGTCTGCTGACGCTGCAACCAGCTGCGCAACTTGGACGGCGCAAACGGCTTGGTGATGAAACCCAGGCCTTGGGCGCGCGCTTGCTGCGCCAGCGTGG
>JAURGS010000099.1 GCA_030833685.1 Rhodoferax sp.
AAACTTGGGCCCCCGTGAGAGGCAGACCTTGAGCGAGACGGTCTACACGGTTTTGCGCCGAAAACTGCTTTTTGATCATTTTTCACCCTGGGGCAGTGGGCCCAAAGAGCGCCGTATGGCCATACTTGGCTTTCAGGCGCCACAGGCCTTCTTGCAAGGCGCGCTAACCCAGTCCGAGCAGTCATGGCTAGAGCGCTGCCAGTCGATCAATGCGGGGGATTTGCTTGAGCGCCACCGGCACAATTTGCCCGACTGGCTGGCGCAGTCTTTGAAAGATCAGCTGGGGGAGTCGTTTTGGGATCTGGTTAAAGCCCTGGATGAACCAGCGGGTTTGGACGTGCGGGTGAACATGCTCAAAGCCAAACGCGCCGATGTGCAAAGTGCGCTGGCCTTGGCGGGCATTCGCTCCAGTCTGACACCGTTTAGCCCCTGGGGCCTGCGGCTCGAGGGCAAGCCCAATTTGAGCGCCGTGCCGGCTTTCGTCCAGGGGGAATTGGAAATTCAGGACGAAGGCTCTCAATTGCTTGCCTTACTGCTGGACGCCAAGCGGGGCGAAATGGTGGCAGATTTTTGCGCTGGCGCAGGCGGCAAGACGCTGGCAATCGGCGCCTGTATGCGCAACACTGGGCGTTTGTATGCTTTTGATACGTCGGCCTCCAGACTGGACGCGTTTAAGTCCAGAATCGGACGCTCTGGTCTTTCCAATGTGCATCCGGCTGCGATTGCCCACGAGCGTGACGATCGAATCAAACGCCTGAGCGGCAAACTTGATAGGGTGCTGGTGGACGCGCCGTGCACTGGGATAGGGACCTTGCGGCGCCATCCTGACCTGAAGTGGCGCCAAAACCTGGATGTTGTGGGGCAGATGACAGCAGCGCAGGCTTCGATTCTGAGAAGTGCTGCACGTTTGGTGAAGTCTGGGGGGCGGCTGGTGTATGCCACCTGCAGTCTGTTGACGCAGGAGAATGAGGCCATTGCCGAAGAATTCTCCAAGGAACACCTTGACTTTGAGCCTCTAGCCGCGCTTGAGGTCCTGCAAAACCTCAAAGTGCCTGAGGCACAGGCGCTGTGCAGTGGTGGGGTTGGTGACGCGCAGTTCTTGCGCCTGTGGCCGCACAGACACCAGACAGACGGTTTTTTTGCTGCAGTATGGCAGCGGCGGTGAGTCGTTAAGGATACGCAATGGACATGACAAGTAATTTATGGGTTTGGGCCAACAACGGGTGGCTGGGCTATGAGGTGTGGCACCTGGTGGTGTATGTGTTGCTCATGACGCATCTGACCATGATCAGCGTCACCGTTTTTCTGCATCGCCACCAAGCGCATCGGGCCTTGGACTTGCATCCGCTGGCTGCGCATGTGTTTCGTTTTGGTTATGGCTCACCACGGGTCAAGTCACCCGGGAGTGGACGGCGATTCACCGCAAACACCACGCCAAATGCGAGCAGGCTGAAGATCCCCACAGCCCACAAGTGCGCGGCATACGAACCGTCATGCTGCGCGGCTATGAGCTCTACCGAGCCGAGGCGGCTAACGCGCAGACCATAGAGCGTTTTGGCCACGGTACACCCGATGACTGGATTGAGCGCCATGTGTACGCCGGCCATGCCAATTGGGGCATTGCACTGCTGCTGGTGATTGACCTGGCGCTGTTTGGCGTGATCGGCCTGACCGTCTGGGCGGCGCAGATGGCATGGACGCCTGTGATGGCAGCCGGCGTGATCAATGGTGCGGGGCATTTTTGGGGCTACCGCAACTTTGAGTCACCCGATGCCAGTACCAACCTTTTGCCCTGGGGTTTGCTCATTGCCGGGGAGGAGCTACACAACAACCACCACACCTACCCAACCTCGGCACGGCTTTCGGTAAAACGCTATGAATTTGATATCGGTTGGTTCTACATCAGAAGCCTGGAGCGTCTGGGTTTGGCCAAGGTCAAAAAACACCGGCCTCGGGTGAAGCTGGGCGAGATTCGTCCCGTCGCTGATGGGCGTAACCTGGAGGCGCTGATTCAAAATCGTTTCGAGCTCATGGCTGCATACGGCAAAAGCATGCGTCAAATGCTGCTTGCTGAAGCGGCGAGTTGGAATGGGCGTCGTCTGGGTGAAGGTGTTTTGCGCGCTGCAAAGGCATGGATTCACCGGGACGCCGAAAACATTCCTGCAGCTGTTCTGCCCAAGCTTCAAGCCATTCGCACGGCCATTCCCAGTCTTGATCAAATGGTTGTGATGCGAGAGGAGTTGCGGGCCCTGTGGCAGAACCGCGCACGCACGCAAGATCAATTGGTCGCTGACCTGCAGTCCTGGTGCCAACGCGCTGAGGCCAGCGGTGTGGCCGCCTTGCAGGAGTTTTCTCTGCGCCTGCGCGCTGTTCGGGTTTAGGCCTGGCCTGGCTGGCAGCCTACGTCAAGCCAGGCAATATTCCCAAGCGCTCAGGACGCTGCCCGCGGTTCAGCGTCCAAACACCTGAGGATCTCCTCGATCAGTGTCTCGTAGAGGACGGGCTTGCTCACGAAGCCCTGCATGCCCACTGCCAGCGCGCGATCAATATCGACTTCGCGGACATTGCCCGATACCGCAATCATGGGCAATCCTCGCCAGCGCGGGGTTTCATGCAGCAGGCACCGCTGGCAAAGCGTCCACCCGTCCATGGGCGCCATGTGCAGGTCGACCAAGGCGAGGTCATACTGCGCGTTGGGCTCATCAAGTGCTGACAAGAACGCATCCCCAGTCGCAAACTCAGCGGGCTGGGCACCAGCTCGGAGCAACATGGTGCGCAAAACCATGCGGTTGACGCCCTGGTCGTCGATCACGGCGATCCGTCGCCCCGCAAGGGACCGATCACCGCTGGGGGCCTCATGGCCGGGCGATATGTCCACCGAGTGTCCTTGAGTGGCCTCAGGCACTGCGGAGGTAGACATTGCCGCGCCGTGTTGGGCCAGGAGTTGGTTCAAAGGAAAGGTGGCTGCTGCGCTTTGAATGTCTTGCAGCTCTGCTGTTGTGGCGGATGTATGGGTGATGGGAAGCGGCAGGGTAATTGTGAAACGCGTGCCCACACCAAGCTGACTTTGAACATCAATTCGCCCAGCCATGGCTTCCAGCAAACTCTTCACAATCACCAGCCCAAGGCCGGTTCCGGTGAAGGCCCGGTTGGGTCGCTGGTCAGCTTGCATAAAGGGTTGGTACAGACGGGCCAAAGTCTCCTCGTCCATGCCGATCCCCGTGTCTTCCACGCTGACTTCGAGTAGCAATTCGTCATCAGGGCCAGGCAGGCGATTTGCCCTGAAGATGACGCAGCCGATGCTGGTAAATTTCAGCGCGTTGTTGATTAGATTTAACAGCACTTGTCGCAGGCGAACGTCGTCGACCATCACTGTCACGTCCAGCTCGGCACCAAAGTGGGCCTCTAGTTTGAGCTGGTCTTTAGTCGGCGTTTGTTGCAACAAGTCCTGGATTGACTGAAGAATCTGCAGCAGATTACGTGGCTGTGGATTTAGAGCCAAGTGTCCGGCCGAAGTCCTCGCGTAATCCAATATATCGTTGAGAACAGCGAGTAAGTGCTTGGATGCGTCCTGGGCCACGGCGACAGCTGACTGGGCTTTTGCGTTCAGCCCCATCCAGTTCAGGGCTTGCAAGGTTCCCATGATGCCGTTCAGCGGTGTGCGAAGCTCGTGGCTGATGGTACGCAGAAACACGCTCTTGGACTCGCTGGCGGCTTGCGCTTGATTAAGCGCTTCACGTAGCTGCTGGGAAGTGGCGCGTTCCTGAGTGACATCGCGAATGGCAAAAATCGATTCGATCGTCGGGATACTCACGACACTGCCACGTACCTCAACCCGACGAATTGAGCCATCCTTATGGAGAAAGTCGGTGTCGAAAACGAAACTCTCTGAACCTGAAAAGATCTGGCTGCGGATCTCTGCACCAGCCTTCTCAAGGGTCTGGTCAGTGGGGTACAGCATTCGGGTGGGCTGATTTTCCATCTCCGACTGCTGGTATCCCAGCATCTCAGCGAAAGCTGGATTGACCCACACCATTTTGTGCATTTTCGTGCGCAAAAGACCCACTTGAACCGTGTCAGTGATGCGTCCAAGCTCCATGCGCAACCCATCCAGAGTCTCGGCATAGCTGGTTATTGGCTCCAGAAGCTCAGCTTGCTTTTTATGTAAGTCTTCCTGGTCTTCAATGGTTAACAAAATGTGTGGACTGCCATTGAAGAGGACTGGCGTGATTTCGATCATCAGGTCCAGCTGCCGGTTTTCTCCAGCCTCACCGATCCAGCTGATGGTGTTGGGTGAATTCTCAGAGATTGCTTTTGCGGCAGCTTGGCTCACGCCAATCAGGCTTAAGAGAGGATCGTGGAACAGATCGAAAAGTTCAGGCGTCTCATCGGCCTGCTGAAAGATCGACGAGACATTTTCATTGCGCCAAATTTGCTGGCCGCTGTCCTTGAACAGGATGAACCCCGGTTTGCTTGCCTTCAGGACCAAACCGAGTAGTTCCGAATCGGCACGCGATTTCTCAGGGCCGACAAGGCCAAGAGCTTCGGAAGGTTTCTCGAAAACCGTTCGTCGAATCATCAGTAAGCCCGTTCGGCCCGATTTGGGCCAGTGTTGGAGGTAGACCTGACTTTGGACCTGGGGATAGAAATCCGGGTTGTGCCGCTGGTGACAACGCTGCTAGCGGGGTCAATGCGGGCATTCTAAGAAAAAAAGCCAGCGATGGCTGGCTTTTGATCAGGGGCTGCCTGAGTTACTTCAGCTTCACTTCCTTGTATTCAACATGCTTTCGGGCCACTGGGTCAAATTTCTTGACCAGCATTTTTTCTGGCATGGTTTTCTTGTTCTTGTCAGTGGTGTAAAAGTGACCGGTGCCCGCTGTGGATTCGAGCTTGATTTTTTCGCGTCCGCCTTTGGCTGCCATGGTATGTCCTCGCTTCGGTGGTCAGGTTCAGGCTTGGCCGCGCGCGCGCATGTCTGCGAGCACAGCGTCAATGCCGTTTTTGTCGATCAGGCGCAGGCCCGCATTCGAGATGCGCAACCGAACCCAGCGGTTTTCAGATTCAACCCAGAACCGGCGGTACTGCAGGTTGGGAAGAAACCGACGTTTTGTTTTGTTGTTGGCATGAGAAACATTGTTTCCCACCATGGGCGCTTTGCCCGTGACTTCGCAGACGCGTGCCATTTTGGAGACTCCATTCATCACGGCCCGGGCTGGCGCCCTGGGCCTCACCTCGCCAGAAATAAGGGTGGCGGTAACCCGTTGCTAACGCCATGGCGGTGAGCTTGGCGCAGCAAAGCCCGAAATTATAGCTTTATCAGGGCTTTAGCCTAGCTTTGCTCCAGAAAGCGCTGGGCGTCCAGTGCCGCCATGCAGCCTGTTCCCGCGCTGGTGATGGCTTGCCGGTAAACATGGTCTTGCACGTCACCGGCAGCAAAAACCCCGGCAATACTGGTCTGGGTGGCAAATCCCTTGAGCCCGCCTTGGGTAATGATGTAGCCGTTTTCCATCTCCAGCTGACCTTTGAAGATTTCGGTGTTGGGCGAATGGCCAATGGCAATAAAGCAGCCTTTGAGGGCGAGGTCTTCTGTGGCGCCGGTGTCAACATTTTTGATTCGAATGCCGGTCACGCCGGATGCGTCCCCCAGCACCTCGTCCAGAACTGAGAAGGTTTTGAGTTCAATTTTCCCGGCGGCGACTTTCTCCATCAGCTTGTCCACCATGATCGGTTCGGCACGGAATTTGTCGCGCCGATGTACCAGGTAGACCTTGCTGGCGATGTTGGAAAGGTACAAGGCTTCTTCCACCGCCGTGTTGCCGCCGCCGACGACGCAACAGACTTCATTGCGGTAGAAAAAGCCATCACAGGTGGCACAGCCCGAAACCCCGCGACCCATGAATGCCTCCTCAGATGGCAGGCCCAGGTATTTGGCCGAAGCGCCAGTGGCCAGAATCAGCGCGTCGCAGGTGAAGCTGCCGCTGTCGCCTGTGAGCGTGAAAGGGCGCTTGGACAGGTCGACCGCGCTGATGTGGTCAAAGACCACCTCGGTCTTGAAGCGTTCGGCGTGTGCCAAAAAGCGTTGCATCAGGTCTGGGCCCTGGACGCCGTCAACGTCGGCGGGCCAATTGTCAACATCGGTGGTGGTCATCAGTTGGCCGCCTTGGGCCATGCCGGTGATCAGCATAGGCTGCAGGTTGGCCCGGGCGGCATAAATGGCGGCAGTGTAGCCGGCAGGGCCGGAGCCTAAAATTAGTACGCGTGCGTGACGTGGGGTGCTCATGATGGGGTCTTTCTTTTGGGGTGATGCAGGCCCGGGCGTTTGACTTGCCGTGTACCATTGGCCCTACAGCGTGTCGCTTGGGAAATCGGCCGGCCGCAGGGCGCAAAAGCATCAGTTCAAGCCCTGAATTATGCGCGCAGCGCAATCCACCCATGCGCCATGGGGACGCATGGCCTGACATAAACAGCATGACCTATACCTTAGAAACACTGAAATCCAAACAGCCACAGGGATCTGTCGCACGCCAGGCGCCCTGGCGCCGCTTTGCGGATGAATTTGTTTTGCTTGGTGGGCTGGCGCTGCTGGCGTTTTGGATGCTGGCCTTGATCACGTACTCGTCTCAGGATGCGGCTTGGTCGACCTCAGGCAGCGGCCAAGGACTGGCCAACGCCGGGGGGCGCATTGGAGCGGTTCTGGCTGATGCGAGCTACTACCTGTTGGGTTTTTCAGCTTGGTGGTGTGTGGCCGCCGGTTGGCGGGTCTGGTTATCGGTCGTGGCGCGCTGGCTACGCGGCCATGAACTGCTCGCCCAGGAGCCGCAAGCCCCGCACAGCGAGCTCTCCCGGGCCTTTCGCAGTCGCTGGGTGTTTTGGCCAGGGCTGCTGCTGCTGTGCAGCGCCAGTGCCATGCTGGAGTGGACCCGTTTTTACAGTTACGAGGCATTTTTGCCTAACCACAGCGGTGGCGTTCTGGGCTATCTGCTGGGGCCGCTTTCAGTCAAGCTGCTGGGTTTTTCGGGCGCAGCGCTGATAGCAATCGTCGGCGGCGTGATTGGTTGCGCGCTGGTGTTTCGTTTTTCCTGGACCCATCTGGCTGAGCGCATCGGTGCGTGGTTATTGACGCGCATTGAGACGGTGCGTGAGCAACGGGCCATGGAGGAGGACCGCGCCTTTGGCAAGCAGGCTGCGCAGGAGCGCGAGATCGATTTGCTGGAGGAACGTGAAGACGAGGCTCAACACCATGTCAAGCCGGTGGTGGTGATTGAACCCGCTCTGGCAGAGGTGCCGCAAAGCGCGCGGGTCATTAAAGAGCGTCAGAAACCCTTGTTTGCCGAGTTGGTTGACACCAAGTTGCCCCAGGTCGACCTGCTCGACGATGCGATCGCGCGCCAGGAGACAGTGGGTGCAGAGACCCTGGAGATGACCAGCCGTTTGATCGAGAAAAAGCTCAAGGACTTTGGTGTGGAGGTGACGGTTGTGCTGGCTCAGCCAGGACCTGTGATCACGCGCTACGAAATAGAGCCGGCCACTGGCGTCAAAGGTTCGCAGATTGTTGGCCTGGCCAAAGACCTGGCGCGCTCGCTCAGCTTGGTGTCCATCCGGGTTGTCGAGACCATCCCAGGCAAGAACTACATGGCGCTGGAGCTACCCAACGCCAAGCGCCAGACCATCAAACTCTCCGAGATCCTGGGATCCAAAATTTACAACGAGGCCAAGTCCCTGCTCACCATGGGACTGGGCAAGGACATTGTGGGCAATCCTGTGGTGGCCGACCTGGCCAAGATGCCGCACGTGATGGTGGCAGGAACCACGGGCTCGGGTAAGTCGGTGGGCATTAACGCGATGATTCTGAGCCTGTTGTACAAGGCAGAGGCACACGATGTGCGGTTGTTGATGATTGACCCCAAGATGCTGGAGATGTCGGTGTACGAGGGCATTCCTCACTTGCTCTGCCCTGTGGTCACTGACATGCGCCAGGCTGCTAACGGGCTGAACTGGTGCGTGGGTGAAATGGAGAGGCGCTATAAATTAATGAGCAAAATGGGTGTGCGCAACCTGGCCAGCTTCAATACCAAGGTCGAAGAGGCCAAGGTCAGAGGCGAAAGCATTGCCAATCCTTTTAGCTTGACGCCAGAGGATCCCGAGCCCTTGCAGCGCCTGCCCCACATCGTTGTGGTGATTGACGAGTTGGCAGACCTGATGATGGTGGTGGGCAAGAAAGTGGAGGAGCTTATTGCCCGCCTGGCCCAGAAAGCGCGTGCAGCGGGTATTCATTTGATTTTGGCAACCCAACGGCCCAGTGTGGATGTGATCACCGGTTTGATCAAGGCGAATATCCCGACCCGGATTGCATTTCAGGTCAGTAGCAAGATCGATAGCCGCACCATCCTTGACCAGATGGGCGCTGAAGCCTTGTTGGGCATGGGCGACATGCTGTACCTGCCTAGCGGCACCGGATTTCCCGTGCGTGTGCACGGGGCCTTTGTCAGCGACGAAGAGGTTCACCGCGTGGTGAGCTACCTGAAGAGCCAGGGTGAACCCAATTACATTGAAGGCATTCTGGAAGGCGGCACTGTCGACGGGGAGGATGCTGATAGTCTGGACGGCACTGGCGAGAAAGACCCGATGTACGACCAGGCCGTGGAAGTCGTTCTCAAGAACCGAAAAGCCAGTATTTCGCTGGTACAACGCCACTTGAAGATTGGCTATAACCGCGCAGCGCGCCTGGTGGAGGATATGGAAAAAGCCGGCCTGGTGAGTGCCATGAGTACCAGTGGTCAGCGTGAAATCTTGGTCCCTTCGCGCAATCCGGGTTAGGCTGCCATGAATC
>JAURGS010000009.1 GCA_030833685.1 Rhodoferax sp.
GATCGCTGCGCCGCGTAAATGTCCCGACTTCAAGGCTGCCGCCACGGCCTGAAGATCGACGATATGTCCGCGCGACGTGTTGATGAGCACCGCCCCGGCTTTCATGGCCCCAATGCGCTGTGCGTTGAACAAGCCGCGGGTGCCGTCCACCAGAGGCACGTGCAAGGTGACCACATCAGAACGCGCGATCAGTTCGTCCAGCGAAACCGACTCAAGCCCTGACTTTGCGTAGACGGGGGATTCCTTACCCAACAGTGCGTCAAAAGCCAGCACCCGCATGCCAAGGCTTTGCGCCATGCGCGCAACCATCTGCCCGATTGAGCCAAAGCCAATAATGCCCAGCGTTTTGCCAGCGGTTTCCAGGCCGCTACCCAGACGCGTGCGCGGCCATGCACCGGCAGCGACTTCGCCGCTGGACAGGTAAGCGCCGCGCAGCAGCATCATGCTCGTGCAGATAACGTATTCGGCCACGCTCAAAGCATTGGCGCCAGTGGCCGGGATGACTTGCATGCCCGCCGCTTCGCATGCGGGCACGTCGATGTTGTCCAGCCCGACACCCAGGCGCCCGACGACTTTGCATTGTGACAATGCCCGCACCAAATCCGCACGAACCTGGGTGCGGTTGCGAACGATGATCGCATCGGCTTTGCCAGCTTCTTTTAATAGGCGGGCAGCGTCGTCAACCAGCGTGGGGTCGTACACGACGTCAAATTGCGCGCGCAACTGCTCTACCGCAGGCGCATCCATGAATTCGGAGATGACGATTCTCATGATGAAATACAGATGAAGGGTTTCGGATTGATCGGCCCACCCAGCAGACTTGGCGCAGGGGTCACCGATGAGGCACGTCGCGTCAGCGGCACGGGCTAAAGGCGATTGGCCGATCGGCCTAGACAGCGGCGGGCGGCGAATACTACCACCCCACCACTCCCTAGATTCGCCACCGCCCCGACAGCAAGCAGGTCGCCGCAGGGCGCGTGAAACTCACGCTGTTGCGCATAAAACACGCAAACTGGCTGCACACTTGGGACTTTTGCACGGGTTTCCCCCGCTAGCTGCGTCTTTTCTAAGGGTAAATACCAGTTCGCCGCGCTAAGTTTTTGGCATGCAATCTGCTTGATGGCTGTGCCGCCCGCGGCCTGTCGCTTTCAGGCTGTGTTCGTTTTTTTACTGCTTCAAAGGTGCTTATGAACAAATTGAATCACTTTGGCTGGTTGTTGACGCCAGTGCTTGCTGTCTGCGCTTTTAGCGTTCAAGCTGCGGACATCCGCGTTGGTTTTGGCCTGGATGCGCTCACGCTGGACCCCGGCAACCACCGGTCACGTGAAACCGAAACCATCATTCGCAATATGTACGACGGTTTGCTCACACGTGACAGCAAAATGCAAGTGGTGCCCGAGTTGGTTAGCTCTTATAAGCAGACCAGCCCGACGACGTTTGAATTCAAGCTGCGTCAGGGCGTGAAGTTTCATTCGGGTGACGAGATGACGGCGGAAGACGTGAAGTTCACGTTCGATCGCCTGACACAGAAAGACATGCTCGGCGGTAAAACCAGCCCGCGCGCAGGCCTGCTGGGTCCAATGAAAGAGATCACCGCAGTTGACAAGTACACGGTTCGCATGACTTTGTCCTCCCCTTGGGCGATCCTGCCCTCGATGTTGCCTTTCCAGGAAGTGGTGTCCAAGGCCTTTGTCCAAAAGGTCGGCGATGCGGCGATGGCAACGCAGGCTAACGGCACTGGCCCCTTCAAACTGGTTGAGTGGCGCCGCGGTGACTCTGTGACCATGGAGCGTTTTGCTGGCTACTACGGGGGCTCGTCAGACATCCCACCAGTGGGCCCAGCAAAAGCGGACCGTGTCATTTTCAAAATCATTCCGGAGAACTCTTCACGCGTGGCAGCTTTGTTGGCGGGCGACGTGGACATTGCCACCGAGTTGCCCGCACACATGATGAAGCAGATTCAGGCCAGTGACAAGGCAGTGGTGATGAAAGTGCGTGGCACACGATCGTTCTTTGTGTCATTGAATAACACCAAGCCGCCATTTGACAACCCGCTGGTGCGCCAAGCCGCCAACCATGCGCTGGACAAAAAGCTGCTGATTGAGAAGATTCTTCTGGGCACAGCGACGCCAATCAATGGGGTGCTGTCGCCAGATGCGTTCGCATTTGACGCTTCGCTCAAGACCTATGACTACAACCCTGAGCAGGCCAAAAAGCTGCTTACCCAGGCGGGCTTTCCGAACGGCATTGATGTCACGCTTGACGTCGAAGGCTCTTTCGCTGAAATGGCTCAGGCGATTGGTTCTTTGTTGACCAAGGCAGGCATTCGCACCAAGGTGGTGGTGGGTGAAGGCACGGTACTTCGTGCCAAATGGCTGACCAAGGGCCAGGCCAAGACCGGTGACATGTGGATGACTTCCTGGGGCAATGGCTCACTTGACCCCGAGGATATTTTTGCGCCCACTCTAAAAACCAATGACCGCGGTAACTCTGCCGGATATTCAAGCAGCGTGGTCGACGGTTTGCTCACATCAGCCAGCGTGGAGACCGATCCTGCCAAGCGCGCTGAAATGTTTGTCAAGGCGCAAAAGCAGGTCAATGCAGACGCTCCATGGATCTTTCTGTGGGTGCCAGAGGACGTTTATGGCGTCTCCAAGCGCCTCAAGGGTTGGCAGCCCAGCGCAGACTCTCGCGTCAACCTGCATCGCGCCTATATTCAGTAAGACAAACTGAAGCGGCCCGGTCAAGCGCCCTCGAAGGGCGCGCGCCGGGCCTGGGCTTGCCTGTGTGATCGGAGAGTTTTTTGAGCCTGGCCAAGTTTCTTGAGCGCCTGTTGCAACTGATACCCGTGATGCTGGGCGTGTCAGCCATCGTCTTTTTGATGATTCTGATCACGCCGGGTGATCCGGTTGACATCATGTTGGGCGAGCAGCAGGCCACGCCCGAGCAACGCGAAGCGCTGCGTAAAGACATGGGGCTCGATCAGCCTGCGGCGCAGCGCTTCGGGCATTTTTTGCGTAATGCGGCAACGGGCAATTTCGGCCACTCTTATTTTCATCGCCGGCCGGTCAGCGAGGTCATCCTGGAGCGCTTACCAGCCACGATCGAGTTGACGCTGGCTGCCCTGGTGATTGCCCTGATGATCTCCATACCGCTGGGTGTTTTGGCAGCAGTGCGAAAAAACTCTTGGGTTGACCGATCCGCCACCTTGGGCTCCTTGCTAGGCATTTCCATGCCCGGGTTCTGGTTCGGATTGCTGTTGATGCTGGTGTTCGGCGTCTGGATGCAGTGGCTGCCGATTTCTGGACGCAGCGATATGGCTTCTCAGGTTCCGGTGGTCACCAGCTTTCTAACGGTTGATGCGCTGCTGGCACTCAACTTCAAGGTGTTTGCCTCTGCACTGTCGCATTTGGCATTGCCGGCCATAACGTTAGGCCTGCCCATGGCCGCTGTTTTGACCCGGGTGACGCGAACCTCAATGTTGGAGGTCTTGCGTCAGGACTATGTGACTTTTGCCGAGGCCAAGGGCTTAAGCCCGAGGCGAGTGCTATTTACCCACGCGCTGCGCAATGCCTTGATTCCTACCGTGACCATGGCGGCCCTTGAGGTGGGTTCGTTGTTGGGCGGCAGCATGATTGTGGAGACCATCTTTGGCTGGCCGGGCCTGGGCCGTGTGGTGGTGGAGAGCATTTTTACGCGCAATTACCCCATGATTCAGGCCGCGATTTTGTTGTATGCCTTGACTTATGTGCTGATTAACTTCCTGGCTGATTTGCTCTACACCGTGCTTAACCCGAGGGTGACTTTGTGACCTCGATCCCGGCCGCAGCGTCCCTGGTGACGGACGCAACACAGCCGGCCCAGTCGCCCCTTCGGCTGAGCTGGCAGCGCTTCAAGAGCAACCGCTTTGCGATGGGCGCCAGCATGGTGGTGGTCTTGTTCATTTTGATGGCCATCTTTGCGCCTTGGCTTGCGCCCCATGACCCAAATGAAACCGATTTGCTTCGGCGCTTGCAGGTTCCCGTTTGGATGCAAGGTGGCGAGTGGTCTTATCCACTGGGGTGCGACGCCCTGGGCCGCGACTTGTTGTCGCGCATCATTTACGGCTCAAGGGTTTCGATCTTTATCGGCGCAACAGTGATTTTTGTGGCTACCGCCATAGGGGTTGTAGCCGGCTTGCTGGCCGGTTATCTGCGCGGTTGGGTCGATGCGGTGATCTCTCGCCTGGTGGACATCCTGTTGGCTTTTCCCTACCTGCTGTTCGCAATTGGGCTAATGGCCACCATGGGGCCGGGCCTGCAAAATATTATTCTTGCCCTGGCCTACAAGGAGTGGGTGATTCCGTGCCGGCTGGTGCGTGGTGAAACGATGGCACTGCGTGAAGTGGAGTACGTTGAGGCAGCGCGAGCCGTGGGCGCCTCGTCGTTTTACATCATGGCCAGGGAAATCCTTCCCAACATCCTGTCATCGGTGATCGTCGTCTCGACTCTGCGTATTGCCCATGTGATTATTCTGGAAGCCAGCCTGTCGTTCCTGGGCATCGGTGTTCAGCCACCTACCGCCTCTTGGGGGTCCCTGGTGGCTGATGGCCGTGCGTTTATTTGGGACGGCTGGTGGGTCTCAACTTTTTCGGGCTTTGCGATTTTGATGCTGGTGTTGGCCATCAACGTCAGCAGCCAGGGCTTGCGTGACGCGTTCGATCCGCGTTTGCGGGATTAGACGGGGCCATGCAAGTGAGCCAGCCAGCCAGCGCGACTGAACGCCAACAACCGATACTGAGTATTCGGGGGCTTTGTACAGAATTTGCCACCCCCGCTGGCGTATTGCGCGCGGTGCAAGACCTCAGTCTTGATGTGATGCCCGGCGAGTGTGTGGGCATCGTCGGCGAGTCCGGCTCAGGCAAGAGCGTAAGCTTTGCCAGCGTGATGGGTTTGATCAAGCCGCCAGGACGCGTTGCAGCTGGAGAAATTGTGTTCGCCGGCATGGACCTGCGCAAGCTCAGTACGCAGGACATGCGGGCGGTGCGCGGCAAGCGCATGGCCATGACGATGCAGGATGCGCTCACTGCCCTGAATCCGTCAATGACGGTGGAGCAGCAGTTGCTCGAGGTGATTCTGGCCCATGACGAGGACATTGTTCAAAGCGCTCGCTGGGGTAAGAACGCCAAAGCCTACAAGCGCGCGGTCGAAATGCTGGAGCTGGTTGGCATTCCCTCGGCGGCCAAACGCCTGCGCGACTATCCGCATCAGTTTTCAGGCGGCATGCGCCAACGCATCATGATTGCTATTGCACTGGCCTGCAAACCCGACCTGTTGATTGCCGATGAGCCTACCACCGCGTTAGACGTGACGATTCAGGCCCAGGTGCTCGAGCTTATTGGTTCGCTGCGGCGAGAGTTGGGCATGAGCATGGTGCTCATCACCCATGACTTGAGCGTTGTGGCCGAGCAATGCGACCGCGTTGTGGTGATGTACGCCGGGCAGGTGGTCGAAAGCGGGCCCACCTCAGAGATCATCGGCCAAGCGCTTCATCCCTATACCCGCGGCTTGCTGGCTGCGACTCCTCGGGTTGAGGACCTGGCGATGCCGGTTCGGCCGATTGCGGGAACAGTTCCCAGCCTCATTAATTTTCCGAGGCAGTGTCATTTTTATTCACGGTGTCAGCAACGCGCAGACGCTTGCCTGTCCGAGATTGCCTTGTCTGAGCCGGATGTTTGGCGTCAGGTTCGCTGTATTCGGTCTGAAAAAGAGCGGTGCGCATGACAGGCAACCTTCTCGAAGTCCATAACTTGGTCAAGCATTTCGAGCGCCCGCGTAGCCTGGCGCGGCGGCTGCTTGGCGAGCCACGCAGTGTGGTGCACGCGCTCAACGGCGTCAGCCTTTTTGTCAGGCGCGGCGAAACCTTGGGCTTGATCGGTGAGTCCGGGTGTGGCAAATCAACTTTGGGCCGTGCGATCTTGCGTCTGGTCGAGCCCAGCAGCGGCAAGACTGTTTTCGATGGTGTTGACCTGTCGCAAATCAGTCCGGCAGAGATGATGCGCATGCGCGCACGGCTGCAGATTGTTTTTCAAGACCCGTATGCCTCACTCAACCCACGCAAGTCCATCCGTGAGATTGTCTCCTTGCCCCTGAAGCTGCACGGTGATGGCAGCGATGGCGAGAACCGCAAGCAGGTTGAAAACATCTTGCTGCGCGTGGGCTTTCGCGATGACCAGTTTGACCTGTATCCGCACCAGTTCTCCGGAGGGCAGCGTCAGCGCATCGGCATCGCCCGTGCTCTGGTGTCGCACCCGCAGCTGGTCATTTGCGATGAGCCCGTCTCCGCGCTGGATGTGTCGATCAAAGCGCAGATCATCGAGTTGCTCGCTGAGCTCAAGGCGGAGTTCGGGCTGACCTACATCTTTGTTTCGCACGACATCGCAACTGTCGGCCACTTGGCGGACCGAATTGCGGTGATGTACATGGGCGAGATCGTCGAAATCGGCTCCACCCACGACATCATCAATCATCCGCAGCACCCTTACACCAAGGCCTTGTTGTCGGCCGTGCCGCGTTTGGTTGCTGGCGCCCGGCAGGCGCGACAAGTGCTCGCAGGCGACCTGCCTTCGCCCCTGGCGCCGCCGACTGGGTGCAAATTTCATACCCGCTGCCCCAAGGCCGAGCCCAGCTGTGTAGGGACAACACAACAGCTGAAACCAGTTTTGTCTGGGCTTAGCCAGTGGGTGGCTTGCTCGCTCAGCGAAGGCGCCCATGTTTGAAAACCTGCACACGGTCAATCTGGATGGCACGCCTTACCAACGAGGATTGCAACAGGCAAAACGTTTGCCGCAGCTCGTGCCGCAAGTGCGCGCCGCGGTCGCTGGCAGGCTTGTTGGTATGAGGGGCGCGCTTTCCAGCCCGCGCTTGGCGCGCTATCTGGCACAGCAACAAGCATTTTTGGAAGCACACGACCCTGATGGGTTTGAGGAGTCGCTAGGCCTGGCGCAGGGGTTTTCTGTTTCGCATCCAGAGATTCTGGCTTACTTACACGCCAACGTGCTTCAGGACATGATGCAGCCAGCTGAGCCAGACGTTGATGGCTGCACGAGTTGGGCCAGACGCCAGGCGAGTGGCGGTTGTTTGGTGGTCAAAAATCGTGATTACCGGGGCGAACACGGCGTGTTGCAGCAGGTGTTTTTGCACCAGGGAAGCGGTTTGGAGGCCGGCGCGCTGCTGTGCGTGGGCAGCCTGGGCAGCCCTGGGGCGTTTTCAAGCGGTATGAACGCACAGGGCTTGGCGGTGGTCGATACCCAGATTGGCACGCATGAACATGGCGTGGGCTGGCTGCGCTATTTCTTGATGACGGCGTTGCTGCGCAAGTGCGCAACGGTCTCCTCGGCGCTGTCGATGATCGCCGCGGCCCCTCACGCCGGCGGGGGCACCCTGGTTTTAGGTGATGCCAGCGGGCAATGCGCTAGTGTCGAGCTAAGCCATGCCCGCGTCAGCGAGGTGACGCGCTCTGCGTGTTTTGTAGCCAGAACCAATCATTTTTTGCAGCCGGAACTGGCCGCCAAGATGACAAAAAAAGCCGATGACTTGAGCGCCTCTTCGGCGGCACGTCTGGCCCAGGTCGAGGACAGCCTAAGCCGTGCCAATGGCGAGTTTGGTCTGGCCCAGGCCCAGGCCTTGATGAGCACGCACGAAACAGGCGCCAGCATTTGCTCGCACGCAGATGCCACAGACATGAGTCGCTCCAGAACCTTGTCTTGCGTGGTTTACGACACGGCAGAAAAGGTTTTGCACATGACCAGCGGCAACCCATGTGATTCGATCTGGGGCAGTATTTCGCTTACGCAAGCGGTGTACCTGGCGCAGCAAAGCGCAAGCGTATGAAGCCAAGTCAGACAAAATTGATCGGAGAGCACCCGTCTATCGTGGCCTTGCGTGACTTGATCGCGCGCGTGGCACCAAGCCGGGCCGGAACCGTGTTGATTTACGGTGAAACCGGCTCAGGCAAGGGCCTGGTTGCGCGCATGATTCATGAAGGCTCGCAGCGAGCCGCCAAGGCCTTTGTGGACATCAACTGCGCAGCGATACCGGCCGAGTTGCTGGAGTCCGAGCTGTTCGGGCATGAGCGTGGCGCTTTCACCGGCGCGGTCATGAAAAAAGAAGGCCTGATCGAGGCGGGCAACGGCGGATCGGTCTTTCTGGATGAAATCCGTGAGCTGCACCCGGTCATGCAGGCCAAAATTCTCACATTGCTTGACACGAAACGCTTTCGCCGTGTTGGCGCGGTTAAGCCGATTGATGTTGACGTGCGCTTTATTGCGGCGACCAACAAGATCCTGCTGCAAGAGGTGAATGCGGGCAAGTTTCGCGATGACCTGTATTACCGGCTGCAGGTCATCTCAATCAATGTCCCGCCATTGCGGGAGCGCGGCAGCGATATTTTGCTGCTGGCAGACAATTTTCTGCACAAGTACCAGCAGGCCCATGGCGGACAGCGCAAGCAGGTTCATCCGGAGGTGGCGCAGATTTTTCTGACCTACAGCTGGCCGGGCAATGTGCGAGAGCTTGAAAACCTGATGGAGCGCATCTGCCTGCTTGAGGATGGCCCGCAGGTTCTGGTGTCCCATCTGCCGGCGCGAATTCTGCGAACGGTTCAAAACCCGCTGCCGATGGCCGCTGCAGCGTCTGCAGCGGCAACCCAAGTGGGCGAATCGGCGCGCGCGCCAGCGGAATACCACGCGGCCACCGCCGCCTTTCAACGCGCGCTAATCGCCCGTGTGATGCAAGAGTGCCAGCACCACATCGCTGATGCCGCCGAGCGCTTGAACTTGTCACGCCATGCGCTCAGGCACCAGATGATCAAGCTTGGCATGCTGCCCAAAGAGTGATTCACACGCATGAACAGCGCGCATCGCACACCAGGCCCCAGAAAACAGGCCGTCTTTCCACGGACGTGGCGTCTGCCAGAGGTGGCATGGATTCTGCTCAGCGTCATTAAGAGTAAACAAATCGAGTTCAAACCGGAGTTAAGCGCATGCGCTCATTGAAAATCATTTGCCCGAACGGGCACCTGGGCTTTGCGCCCATTCGCCCAGAGAGTTTTAACCTGGCGGTGGCTGCGGGCACCGACTTCATTGCCGCTGACTCCGGCAGTGACGACATTGGACCAGGCCCCTTGGGCAGCGACACGTCCACCAGCCCGTTGGACTGGCAGCGTCACGACCTGGAGCACATGCTGCTGGCCGCGCGCAAGCTCGGTGTGCCCATGATCATTGGCTCCTCAGGCGACACCGGGTCCAATAGCCGGGTTGACCTGTATGTGGACATCATCCGCGACCTGGCGAAAAAGCATCAGCTGGCACCCTTTAAGTTGGGGTATTTCTACTCCGAGGTCGACAAAAAATGGCTTGGCCAGCAGATGAGGATGGGCCAAACGGTTGCCGGTTTGGATGGCTTTGCTGACCTGACGCATGAAGAACTCGATGCCACCGAGCGTGTTGTGGCCATGGCTGGGGTGCACCCCTTTGTCGAGTTGCTCAAGCAGGGCGCTGAGGTCATCATCGGCGGGCGCAGCTCGGATGCGGCCATATTTGCCGCCGCTGCGATATTTCACGACTACGCGGATGACCACGCCTACTATCTGGGCAAGGTGCTGGAGTGCGCCTCGTTTTGCGCCGAGCCTTATGGCGGCAAAGAGACCGTCATGGGTGAGATCAGCGATACCGATGTTCAGGTCACCGCGATGAGCCCTGCCCAGCGTTGCACGGTGGCTTCGGTTTCGGGCCACGCCATGTACGAGCGCTCCAACCCGTATGAAGAGTTTTTTGCGGGTGGCAAGCTCGACATGACCAATTGCCACTATGAGCAACTAACCGAGAAAACCACCCGCATCACCGGCTCCAAATTCATCGCCGACCAACAGGTGCGTGTCAAGCTCGAGGGTGCAGGCAAAGTGGGTGAGCGATTTATTGGTTTTTGCGGTGTGCGCGACCCCTACACCATTGCCAATATTGACCGTGTGATGGATTGGGCCCGTGACCAGGTCAAACAGCGTTTTGGCGACACCGGCTATGAGCTGCACTACAACGTCTATGGCCGCGATGGTGTTATGGGGGACTTGGACCCGATGCGAAACCAGCCGGGCCACGAGCTCGGCATCATGGTCCAAGGGGTGGCCCCGACAGCCAAGATGGCTGAGGAAGTGACCATGATTGGCTTGCGCCAGATGTTTTACGCGCGACTGCCCGACGTCAAAGGCACGGCAGGCTCGGTGTCTTTCCCGCTCGATGAGGTGCTGCATGCCAGCCCCGCCTATCGCTGGACGCTTAACCACACCGTGGCGGTCGATGATCCGATGCAGCTTTTCCCCACGCATCTGATCACGATCAGCCATCAAGGCACTTGAGGCCGGAGAACCACCATGACCGACACCGCTTTGAAGAACCTGGCCAAAACCATCCGCAGCAAGAACGCGGGTGTTAACAAGATCACCTTTGACATTATTTTTCGTGATAAGGCCAATTACGACCGCGTGAAAAAGTCACGTGCCTTGACGCGAGAAACCATGGCCGCGCTGTATGCCATACCGCCAGAGCGCATCTCGGACTTTGTCGAGTACGACCCGGCCTACGCGATCAAGTTCACGATTTACCGTCTGCGCCCGAGTGGCAGCGCGGGTGACGGTGACATTTTTGGCGCACAGCAGTACGCCCCTTTGCTGGATTTGATGATCCCCATGGCCTGAGCGCGGCCGCCTTCGGGACGACCGGCATGCGGGCTTAATGCGTCAAAAGGCGGACCTGCAAAGGGTCGATGCCCAGGCGCACCTCGGCGCCGACTTCATGCAGGCCGGCGCCGCTGAAATGGGGCTCGTGTGCAATCAGGCTCAAGTCACCAACGCGTACACGGTAGCGGGATGACTCGCCCAGGAATTCACAGCTTTGCACCAGGCCACTGAGCCAAAACCTGTCGGATTCCTGTGTCTCAGCAGGCTTGCACATGCGCACCGTGTGCGGGCGAAAAGCCAATGTCGAGGCGCCAGGCTGGGCAGCCCCTTCGGGTGTGGGCAGGCTCAGGGTGCCAATGCCGGGCGCCTCAAAACTGAGGTGTTGCCCATGAACAGCGGTGATCTGACCGTCGATCAGATTGGTGGTGCCCACAAAGCCGGCAACAAAGCGGTTGGCCGGGAAGTCAAACAAGCTGGCCGCAGAGCCCACCTGCTGAAGAATCCCATGGTCGAGAACGGCCATCCGGTCAGCCGTGGTCATGGCCTCTTCCTGGTCGTGCGTGACAAAAATAGTGGTCAGGCCCAGGGTGCGTTGCAGGTGTTTGATCTCCTCGCGCATTTGTACCCGCAGGTTTTTGTCCAGATTGGACAGAGGCTCGTCGAGCAAAAGCAGCTTGGGCTCAATGACCACGGTGCGGGCTAGCGCCACGCGTTGCTGCTGCCCACCGGAGAGCTGGCCGGGACGGCGCTCGCCGAATGCCGACAGGCCAACCAGTTCCAGGGCTGCGCCCACTCGGCGCTTGATCTCGTCTTTGGGCGCTCGCCGCTCAACCAGGCCGAAAGCAACGTTGTCCCACACCGTCATGTGTGGCCACAGCGCGTAGTTCTGAAACACCATGCCCACATTGCGTTGGTGGGCGGGCGTGCCGGTTATGTCCTGTCCATCAATCAGGAGCTCGCCGCGTTGATGTCGGTTAAAGCCAGCGATCAGGCGCAGCAGGGTTGACTTTCCCGACCCTGAGGGCCCGAGCAGGGCAAAGAATTCGCCAGGCTCGATCAGGATGTTGATGTCTTTGAGAACCTCGGTGCGGCCATAGCTCAGGCTGATGTGCCTGGCCTGCAGAGATACCTTGTTCAGATGCATGGGTCGGGGTCCTCGCTTACTGGGCCTGTGCTGGTGCGGGCGTGCGCGCGTTGTCGATCACGCGGTGCGACAGGTAAGTGCCGACGGCGACGACGGCCACTGCAATCACGCCCAGCGCAGCGCCCGGCCCGCGTCCTGCAATGCTTTGCATGTACAGGTAAATGCCGTAGCTCATCGGCGCCTGGCTTTGCGCCGAGGTCAGCAAGATAGTGGCTGACAGCTCTACTGCAGCGGTGATAAAGCTGGTGACAAAGCCGGCAAGAATGCCGCCGAGCATCAGCGGCACCATCACCCGGCGCGCCGTGCTGAGCTTGCCCGCGCCGAGGCTGCTGGCTGCTTCTTCTAGCGAAATGTGCACCTGTTGCAAAGCCGCCATGCATGAGCGCAGCGCGTAAGGCAGCCGCCGGATAGCGTAGGCCATCATGATCAGAAACCAGGTCGCCACCATGGGTGTGTCGGTAAAGGGCACATTCACGCCTTTGAACATGCGCAAGTAGCCAATGGCCAGCACCAGTCCGGGTATGGCCAGCGCAATCGATGCCAGGTAGTCCAGCCATTGGCGCGCCGGCAGGTGGGTGCGGTAAATCAGGTAGGCAATCGTCGTGCCAAGCACGATGTCAAGGGTAGCTGCCAGCGAGCAATACTTCAGCGTGTTGACGATCATCATCTTGGAATCGGTGAACACGGTTGAGTAGTGCTCTAGCGTGTAGCTGTCGGGCAGCACCGAAAAGCTCCAGACCTTGGAGAGCGACATGAGCAAAATGCCGATGTGTGGCGCCAAGGTCACCAGCAAGACAAAAATGATCCAGCCGTAGGCTAGCAGGGACTCCCAGCCCTTGAGTTGGCGACGCTGCAGTGAGCCACCGCCTTTTTGCAGGGTGGAGTAGTCCTTGCCCTTCATCACCCTGGCAGCCATCCACAGCGCCAGAATCGACATCGCGATCATGATGACGCTGACCACATAGCCCAGGGGATCCTCGATGCCAATGGATGTGATGCGCAAATAGGCCTGCGGCGCCAGCATATTGGTTACACCCAGCACCAAGGGCGTGCCCAGGTCATCAAATACCTTGACGAACACCAAAGCGGCACCGGCCAGAAAGCCTGGGAGCGAGAGCGGAAAAATGATTCGCCAGAACAGACGCCAACCTTTGGCGCCCAGATTGAGTGCCGACTCCTCCATGGCCCCGTCAATATTGCGCATGGCAGCCACGAGGTTTAAAAGAATGAATGGAAAGTAATGAATGCTTTCAACAAAAGTCACCCCTACCAGCCCATTCATCAACGGGATCGTGAAGCCGAACCAATCGTTGAGAATGAGGTTGACCGATCCGCTGCGGCCAAAAATCAGCTGTAGCGCAACGGCGCCGACAAATGGCGGCATGATCAGTGGCAGTACGCCCAGCGTCTGAATCAGCAGGGCGCCACGAAACTCAAACCGCACGGTCAGATAAGCCAAGGGGATGGCGATCAGCGAGGCAAAAAACACCGAGGCCAGCGCCACCGTCAGGCTGTTGACGAAGGACTCACGCATCAGCGTCTGGTCAAAAAAAGTGCTGAAGTGCCCCAGCGTGAAGCCGCCTGTTTCGTTGACAAAGGCGGTGTAGATCACCAGGCCGATAGGCACCAGCAAAAAGATGGCCAGAAAGGCCAGCACCAGGCCCGCCAGTGACCAGTGTGCCCAGGCCACAGGGGCTCGAAATTGCGCGGGTGCTCCCGCAGCAGCGCGCGGACTTAAGGCGACAGACATCGGCAGCTCAGGTCACGCAGATCAACCGCATAGGCGGTTGTCTGCGAAGAACCGCAGAATCACTTGATCAGCGCCGCGGCCTGCTCGGCCAGCTCAGTAGCCTTTTGGTAATTAGACCGGGCTTTGGTGTTCCAAAGGTCTTCCAGGCCGGTGAGCTGCTTGGCCACAGCGACTTCTTTTTTGTTCTTGCGAAACAGCTCAAGAAACTGTGGGTCCTTGATCATCGATTCGGATACCAGTGGCGCGTACGCAAAGCTGCGCGCCTGCTTGATCATCTCGGCGGCTTGGGCACTGGGCTTGGCTTTGAGTTTGCGCTCGGCCTCATGAATGGCGCCGGTGGCAGCCTGAAGGTCTTTCAGGCGAAAGGTGATCATCTGGTCGAACAGGCTCACGACCACCTGGTAGCGGTCGCTTGACAGGGTGGAGTCAAAGTTGACCTTGGCGCGCTTGGCAATTTCCAACGCATCCGGGTAATTGGCTGGTACTTTGCTGCCGAATGCCGAGTTGGGAAGAATGGGCAGGCGGCTGATCTTGGGGTCAAACAGCAGCTCCTGGCCTTCACGCGACAAGGCGAAGGTGATGAATTTTTTGGCTTCATCTGCATTCTTGCTGCCGGTCACCAGGCCGATGTTGGCGGGCACCACCGAGGTCACGGTTGGGTAATGGAACTCGACCGGAAAGCCCGAGTACTTGGCAGCCAGACCAAAAAAGTCAATCACCAGGCCAATGCCGAACTGGCCATTGTTGACCCCGTCAGGTACGCCGAAGCTGCGGTCGGTGATGGCAGCACAGTTGCCCGCGATCTGCAGCATTTGCGCCCAGCCTTTCTCCCAGCCCTCACCTTGCAGCACGGTCTCTACCGTGAGGTGCGTGGTACCCGAGCGCGAGGGAGAGGACATGGCCACGTGCCCGAAATACTCTCGCCGGACCAAGTCGGCCCATTCCTTGGGCGCAGGCACCTTGTTGGCCTGCATGTAGCGGGTGTTCCACATCAGCCCGTAGCCAGCCAGCGCCTGGCCGTAGTACAAACCGTCTGGGTCGTTGAGCGGATAGTTGCCAATCTTGGCCGGCGCAGCCGGGTTTTTGACCTCTGGCGCAGCGGTTAGCAGTTTGTCGCGCGACAGCACCTCAAAAGCATCGGGTGCGGAGGCCCACATCACGTCGGGTCGTTGGCCCGCTGGCAGCTCTTTAATGTAGGCAATGGACGCGGTGGTGTTCTTGTTGAGAATTTCCAGCTTGATGCCAGGGTTGGCCGACTCGAACGCTTTTTTATACGCTTGTGTCAGCTCTTTAGGAAACGAGGTCACCACAGACACCGTGCCTGCGTGCGAAACGCAGGCAGCGGTCATCAGGCTAAGTGCAAGTGTTCGTAGAGTGAATGGGTTGGGCATGGTGTCTCCTTGGCGTTGCCATTTAAGTTGTGTTGCCGCGCATCATATCCAAAGCAGGCCTAAAACCAGAGTGCGGCCGTGCACTTGCAAGCCCGGGCCGTCGGGTGCTGGACTGGCCAGCGCGCTGTCTAGATGAACACGTTTTTCATGCCACCCGCAGGGTAGCGGGTGCCCGCAGCCACATCGGGCGGGAAGGCTTGCGACAGCTCTGCAAGTTCGTCAGGGCTAAGCCGGACCTTGCCCGCTGCCATGTTTTCAGCGACCCGGGCAACGCTTTTGGTGCCCGGAATCACAATCACATCATCGCCTTGTGCAAGCAACCAGGCCATGGCAAGCTGCCCCGTGCTGCAGCCCTTGCGCGCAGCCATCGCCTGCAGGGGGCCAAGCAATTGCAGATTCTTGGCCAGGTTTTCCTCGTGAAAGCGGGGGTGGTCTTTGCGGCGGTCGCTGGCCACATCCTGCACCGAATGCACCGCACCCGTGAGCAGGCTTCGCCCCAAAGGCGCGTAGGCCACAAATGAGATGCCAAGCTCGCGCGTGGTCTGCAAGGTCTCTTCGGCTGGCTCGCGGTACAAGAGCGAATACTCGGTCTGAATCGCGGCGATCGGATGCGCCGCGTGGGCGCGGCGAATCGTCTGTGGACTGGCTTCACAAAGCGCCAAGGCCCGAACTTTTCCGGCGCGCACCAGCTCACCCATGGCGCCAACCGTGTCCTCAATGGGTACCTTGGGGTCGATGCGGTGCACGTAATAAAGGTCAATCACGTCGGTTTGCAGCCGAGCCAAGCTGGCTTCGCAGGCCTGGCGCACGTACTCGGGTCGCCCGTCAACGCCCTGGGTGCCGTCCTCTTTTTTGACTTGGCCGAACTTGGTTGACAACACCACCTGGTTGCGCCGACCTTTGAGCGCCTGCGCCAGCAATTTCTCGTTGTGGCCCCAGCCGTACATGTCCGAGGAGTCCAGAAAATTGGCCCCTTGGTCTAAAGCGGCATGGATGACATTGATGCCATTGGCATCGTCGCTGGCGCCGTAAATGCCCGACAGGGACATTAGCCCCAAGCCGATTGGATGGATGTGCAGGCTGCTGCGGCCCAACTCGCGCGTTGTTTGATCGGGGCTCATGTTTGGGGTCCTCGAAGGTAGATGAAAAACTCTGCGCCCAAGCAGGCTGTAGCGCTCATGCGTTAATGGCCTCGGGCGTCGCTGCGCCGCTGGCAGCTTGCTTTTGTGAGAGCGTGCTCAGTGTTGCCGTGAAATGCTGGTCGATCAGCTTGCACGCCAAGGCGATGTTGCGCCCTAGCACGGCTTGTGTGATTTGCCGATGCTCGTCGCCGGTAAAGCGCTGCCCCAAGCCCGAGCGGATGGACGCCCTGCGGTAGCGCTCGCACAAGTCTTGTAAGTTGTTGCGGGTCATCAGGAGCCAACGCGAGTCGCAGGCGGAAACCAAGGCGGTGTGAAAGCTGGCATTTGCAGCTTCCCAGTCGTCACTAAGCGTGCCTGCACCCGACTGCAGCGCTGAGTCGGCACGGTTCATCATGTAGTCAGCTGCAACAACGCGCGCTTCCCAGTCTGCGTCGCCTATTTCTATGGAGCGCGCCAGCGCGATTTTTTCAATTTCAACGCGAGCGAAGTTCAAGTCGGCAAAGTCGTCAAGGTCCAGCGGTGCTACAGCGAAACCACGGTTTTCTTGCGCCAGCACCAGCTGTTCACTGCTGAGTCTTTGCAAGGCTTCTCGCATGGGCGAGGGCCCGATGCCATAAATAGCTTTGAGTTTTTCGATGCGTAGGCGCTCGCCCGGGGCGCGCTGCCCACGGATGATGTCTTGGCGCAGCACGGCGTAGGCCTTTTCAGCCAGGGTTTCGCCGTGGGCAAGTGCGACATTAGTCGGCGCAGCGGCTGCTTTCATATCCGTGGTGTCGGCATGGGCGGCGGTGGGGCAAATGGGCCAGGCCTTTTGCCCCTAAATTTGTTTGACATTTCACTTCGGCTGAGCGATATTAGCGACAAAACAATACTTTGTCGATAAAAAACCTGCTGTGAGCTTATGTTTTTGACTCCCTTGTTCCAAGACCCGCGCGGCGCCTTGGCAGCGCGCGCATGGCCCAACAGGCCATGTCACTGCGGTTGCTCTAGCCCTTCTTCGAGGAGCCAAGAAGCGTGGTGACGCACAACAGTCAGCACGGCGTGGTCCGCCTGGAAAGCGTGGTCATGGTCCTGGCGGTGTCTTGCCTGGCGGTATTGGTGGTGCTGCCAGTCGGCTCTCTGTTGGTGTCGGCGTTTTGGGGCGAGGCAGGTTTAACACTGGCGCATTTTCGGGAGGCGTTCTCCAGCCGCCTGTATTTGATGCCCCTGCTGAACTCACTGATTTTGGGCGCTTGGACCGGCCTTTTCAGTGTAGTGATTGGCTTGCCGCTGGCCTGGGCGGTGGCACGCACCAATGTGCCCGGAAAAGGTTTGATCACGGCCACGGCCACCATGTCCTATTTGGCGCCACCGTTTCTGACGGCTATTGCGTTTGTGAACCTCTTCAGCCCGAACGCAGGCATCATGAATGTGCTGTTTCGAGACGTGCTGGGCCTGCCATTGCTCACCTTCAATGTGTTTTCAATGTCGGGGTTGGTGCTGGTCACGGTGATGCATACCTTCCCTTTCATCTTTTTGCTGGCGCGCAGCGCCTTGCAATCGGTTGACGCGTCTTACGAGGAAGCGGCCCAGATTTTGGGCGCCAGTAAATGGCGCACCGCGTGGTCCATCACGGCCCCGCTGGTTGCGCCAGCGGTGCTCTCGGGGACATTGCTGGCCTTTGTTAACGCGATCGCTCTGTTCGGCTCGCAAGCCATCATCGGTTTGCCCGCGCGCATCGTGACACTGCCCACGCGTATTTACTCATTGTTTGACTATCCGCCCGAGTATGGGCTGGCCTCCGCGCTGTCCTTGCTGTTTATTTTGATCACGATCACGGCTTTGTACCTGCAGCGCAGTTACCTGGCCCGGCGATCTTTTATTACCCTGGGGGGCAAAGGTTCGCGCCCGCAGCTCATTGACCTGGGCGTGTGGCGATGGGTTTTGTTGGGCTTTGGCATTTTTATTTTCCTGATTGCCATCGTCGCGCCCTTCGGTACGCTGATTGCCGTGTCCTTGTCAAACTCATGGGGACTGGATTTCTGGAAGGGCCTGACGCTCAAACACTACCACTTCATCATTTTTGAATACGACGTCACCCAGCGTGCGATTGTGAATAGCCTGTATCTGGCCACGGTGGCCGCAACGCTGGCCATCTTGATTGGTGGCCTGGTGAGCTGGATTGATTTGCGTACCAAGCTGCCCGGGCGCAAGGCTTTGGACTACGCCGCACTGATTCCGCTGGGCTTGCCCGGCATTGTGATGGCAGTGGCCTTGATTCGGTTTTGGCTGCAAGTGCCCATTACCTTGTACGGCACGCTGACCATATTGCTGTTGGCCTACGTGGGACGCTATGTGCCGCTGGCGGTGCGCTCCAGCAATGCCGCGCTACGGCAGGTGGACCCGTCGCTGGAGGAGAGTGCCCAAATTCTGGGTGCGAAGTGGGCGCAGGTCATGCGCCACATCACCTTCCCACTGATTCGACCCGGCCTGTTTGCGGGCTGGTTGCTGGTATTTGTACCCGTGGTGCAGGAGCTCAGCGCCTCGATTCTCTTGTTCAGCTCCAAGACCATGACACTGGCGGTGGCGGTCTATAACTTGTACGAGACCGGCTACACCGAGCCGGTGGCGGCGCTGGCCATGATCAATATGTTCATCATCGGCTTGGCGATGTGGCTGGCCTATCGGCTCGGTGGCGGCGCCATCGGCAGAATTTGACGGAAAGCATCAGCAATGGCATCGATCACCATTCGAAACCTGTCCAAGACTTATGGCGACGTGGCCGATGCGCCGGCGGTCAAGGATGTCAATATCTCTGTGCCTGATGGCACGTTCTTGACTCTTTTGGGCCCGAGCGGCTGTGGCAAGACCACCACCTTGCGCCTGATTGCCGGCTACATCACACCCGACACGGGCGAGATTTTGGTTGGCGAGCGGCAAGTTTCCTCGCCCGCGGCGGTGGTGCCGCCCGAGCAACGCGGCATGGGCATGGTGTTTCAGAACTATGCGATCTGGCCGCATAAGACGGTTTTTGAAAATGTGGCTTTTGGTTTAAAGCTGCGTCGCCACAGCCACGCCGAGATCCAGAAACAAGTGCAGAAGTCCCTTGAGCAGGTTGGGCTCTCAGGCTATGAGAGCCGCTTCCCCAACGAGCTCAGCGGGGGTCAACAGCAGCGCGTGGCCTTGGCACGCAGCCTGGTTGTGGAGCCAGAGATCCTGCTGCTTGACGAGCCGCTGAGCAATTTGGACGCCAAATTGCGCGAGCACATGCGATCCGAACTCAAGGAACTGCAGCGGCGCACAGGCATCACGTTTGTGTACGTCACCCACGACCAGGCTGAAGCCCTGGCGCTGTCGGACCAAATTGTGGTGATGCATCGAGGCGCCGTCCAACAAATGGGCTCACCTTACGAGGTGTACGAGCGGCCCGCGAACCGCCTGGTGGCGGACTTCATGGGGCTGATGAACAGTTTTCAAGGCCAGGTTGAGCCTGGTGCCAACGGCGCGGCGACCATGACGCTGGCTGACGGCACCGCCTTGCAGGTGCCCGCGCCGGCGGGCTTGGTTGACAAGAAAAATGCTGAAATGGTGGTTCGCCCAGAGAACATCACGCTTCGCGCCGCTGAGGGCCACTCGGGCGGCCTTCAGGGGGTGGTGACGGCGCAGACTTTTTTAGGTAACCTGATGGAGTTGACGGTTCGCCTGTCGTTTGGTCAGGAGATCCGTGTTCAGTCGCATCCGCTGACCAAATTCAGTGTCGGTGATGCGGTCAGCCTTGCGCTGAATGCAGAGTCGGTTTCGGTATTTGTCCAGGCATGATGCGCCTAGCCAATAGCCTGGTTTCTCAAGGGTTTGTTGATTTTTTAAAAGGAGACGGTATGCGTTCAATAGTTCAGATCTCAAAACCTGTACGTCAGGCATCGCTTGCCACGCTGGGTCGCTTGGGCAGCGCTTTGGCTTTGGCTGCGGCGGGTGCGCTGGCAGCAAGCGGCGCTTTGGCCGCTGATGCCACCGATATGGCTGCAGCCAAAAATGAGGGCAAAGTGGTCTGGTACACCTCTACCCCCATCAAACAAGCACAGCAAATTGCCAACTTGTTTGAAACCAAAACCGGCATCAAAGTGGAGCTTTTTCGCTCGGGTGGCTCTGCCATCCTGCGCCGCTTTAACCAGGAAGCCCAGGCCGGCAAGATGGCTGCAGACGTGCTGACGCACTCTGACCCGGCGGCGGCGGCAATCATGGCCGACAAGGGCATGTTTGTGCCTTTCAAGCCCGAAGGCTTTGACATGGTCTCAGGTGTGGCCAAGGACAGTGACGGTTTGTGGGTGGCGCAGCGGCTGAACGTGATGACGATTTATCTGCGCGGGGACAAGGTGCCCGCGGCCGACCGCCCCAAGAAATGGGCTGACCTGCTGGATCCGAAATACAAGGGAAAGATGGTCATGACGGACCCCTCGTTCACGTCGCTGCAAGTGACCGTGGTGGGAACATTTGCCAAAGAGCGTGGCTGGAGTTTTTATGAAGGCCTGCGCAAAAACGACGTCATGATTGTTCAAGGCAATCAGCAAGTCTCTGACATGATCAAAAAAGGTGAGCGCTTGATTGCTGTGGGTGCGCTGGACTCTTACGCCGCCGATGACCGCAAAGCGGGCCACGACATTGACACGTTGTACCCAAGCGATGGCGTGTTTGTGATTCCCTCACCAACATCGGTGGTCAAAGGCTCGCCCAATCCGAATGCCGCCAAATTGTTCGCTGCGTTTAACCTGAGCAAAGAAGTGCAGGAGATCTTCCCGAACTCTGGTGGTTATGCCGCACGCTCCGATGTCAAGTCGCCCAAGGGCAGCCCAGCGTTCAATGATCTGAAGGCCATCACGGTGGACTACAAAGATCTGGAAAAGCAAAGCGGTGCGATCAAGAAACAATTCAATTCCATCTTTCAATAAACCCCATTTTTCGACTGCTAAGCAGCCAGGCTCTCGTGCAGGGCAAGCGTAACCTTTGACGGGGCGGCGCTTGCCCTGATTGACTGGTGGGTCGATTCAGGAGAACGTTTTGCGGATAGCAACTTTTCTTTACCAGGGCGGCATTCATGTCGGCCTGGTTGACGCCAAGGCCGAGACCGTCACGCCGTTGGCGCTAGGTGCCGAGCGCGCCGGGCGTGGCGCATTGAGCCTTATTGAGTCTGGCGACTGGTCGAATGTCGCGCGGATGCCGGCACTTCGCCTGGCCGATGTGAGTTTGATGGCGCCCATACCGCGGCCCAGGCGCAATATCTTTTGCGTTGGCCGCAATTACCACGCGCACGCCAAAGAGCTGCTAAGCAGCGTCTTCAAAGACAACAGCAAGGACGTCGCGTCCTGGCCGATTGTCTTTAACAAGGTTCCCGAGTGTGTGGTTGGTCCTACCGCAGACGTGCACTTGCCGGTGGGCATCTCTGAGCAGATTGACTACGAGTCGGAGCTTGCGGTGGTGATTGGCGTGGGTGGTCGCAACATCACCCGCGCGGAGGCGATGCAGCATGTGTTTGGCTACACCATCATCAATGACGTAACCGCCCGCGACGTGCAAATGCGTCATCAACAGTGGGACCTGGGCAAGTCGTTTGACACCTTTTGCCCGATGGGCCCTTGGATCGTCACGGCCGATGAGATGGATGGCAACCACACCCGCGTGCGTGGCTGGGTTAACCAGGAATTGCGCCAGGACGCGCGCACCGAAGACTTTATTTTTGATATTCCCACGTTGATCGAGACTTGCTCACGCGGCATCACGCTCTATCCCGGTGACATCATCGCCACCGGCTCACCAGCAGGGGTTGGCATGGGCATGAATCCGCCAACCTATTTGAAGGCAGGCGATGTGGTGCGCGTCGAAATCGATGGCATCGGTGTGATTGAGAACCGTTTTGTCTGACCGCGCCGGCTTGCTGCGCACTGTTTGGCGCGGGGACTTGTTGAGTTTTGAATTGTTGGAGTTTGTATGAGCAAGGTGACTTGGTCTGGTGGTGTTGAACACTGGACAAAAAAGGGCGATATCAAGCTGTTTTTGTGGGAGAAAAAGGCCAACCCTGGCGTGCCGTTTCAGGGCACGATCTTCTTTATCCATGGCTCGTCGATGGCCTCTCAGCCGACCTTTGATCTCTTTGTGCCGGGGCGCCCTTTCTCGTCGGCCATGGACTGGTTCGCCGCGCACGGCTATGACACCTGGACCATGGACAACGAAGGCTATGGTCGTTCAGACAAGCACCGCAATATCAACTTTGACATCAGCAACGGCGCTGATGACATTGCCGCGGGCAGCGCCTACATCATGGAAAAGGCGGGTATCTCTTCCATGCACTTTTATGGCATCTCCTCCGGTGCACTAAAGGCAGCCCTGTTTGCACAGCGCCATCCTGAACGGGTCGCCAAGCTGGCGCTTGACGCGTTTGTCTGGACCGGCCAAGGCAGCCACACGCTGGAGCAGCGCAAGAAAAAATTACCCGAGTTCCTGGCCAAGAATCGGCGCCCGATTGACCGCCCTTTTGTACACAGCATCTTCGAGCGCGACCACGCCGATTGCGCAGACAAGGTCACGGTCGAAGCCTTTGCCGATGCGATTTTGACGCTGGACGACTCCATGCCAACTGGAACTTATGTTGATATGTGTTCCAAATTGCCCTTGGTCGATCCGCAGAAGATCCCGGTGCCCTGCATTATTTTGCGCGGCGAGTACGACGGCATTGCCGGTATGGACGACCTGATTGACTTCTTCAAGCTGCTGCCGCACACCAACAAGCAATTCAGTGTCATGCGTGGTATCTCGCATGCGAGCTTCCAGCAAAAGAACTACATGATGGTTTACCACTTGCTGCATAGCTTCTACGCCATGCCGGAGCCGGTTTATCAAGGCTGATCGACAGATTGTTTGACTACAACAGAAGGAGACTCCAAATGAAACGTGGAAACCATTGGTTAATGGCCGTGTTGCTCGCTGCCAGTTCGCTGTGCGCCGCGCAGGAAGCTTTTCCGACACGCTCGATCACCATGATCGTGCCGTTCCCGCCAGGTGGGCTGGCTGACCTGGTTGGTCGACCGGTGGCCCAGGCCATGTCACAAGTGCTGGGCCAGCCGGTGGTGGTTGAAAACAAAGGTGGTGCGGGCGGCGGTGTGGGCATGAGTGCTGCTGCAAAAGCGAAACCGGATGGCTACACCGTGGTGCTGGCCCTGTCGTCATTTACCACCATCCCCGAGGCCGACGCCCTGATGGGGCGCTCCCCAATGTATGCCTTGTCGGACTTGCGCCCGATTGCGCGCTACACCGCAGACCCCACTGTGCTGGCGGTGCGCGCCGATGCACCATGGAAGACGCTTAAAGAATTTCTAGACGACGCGAAAAAGCGCCCCGGTGCCATCAACTACGGCTCCTCGGGTTACTACGGCACCATGCACTTGCCCATGGCTTTGCTTTCTCAAACCGCCAATGTATCGATGACCCATGTGCCCTATACCGGCGCAGGTCCGGCGGTAGCGGCATTGCTGGGTGGGCAGATTGATGCCGTGTCTTCGGGCCCGGCGACCGTTTTGCAGCACGTCAAAGGCGGCAAATTGCGGGTGCTGGCGCATTGGGGCAACGCAAAGCTGGCCTCAATGCCCGAGGTGCCGAGCATCAAAGACAGCGGCATGGACGTGGACTATGCGCAGTGGTCGGGCTTGTTCATACCAGCGGGCACCCCTGAGCCCATTGCACAGCGCCTGCGCGAGGCAGCCGCCGCGGCAGCCAAGGACGCCAAGGTCAATGAGGTAATCAACCGTGCGGGCAGCCCGGTGATGTTCATGGACGCGGCTGACTTTGCCGCGTACGTGAAGGGCGACGCCGCCAAAATGGCCGCGGTGGTCAAGAAAATCGGCAAGGTGAACTGACCATCGGTAAAACTTTGGTTAGGCCCCGGGGTTGACGGGCTTATGTCTGGACGGTCTCCTGCGGGCGCTGGTCATGACGGACCTAGCGACCAGGACTTGAGCATCAGCGGGAGGCCCTTGTGACACGGCGGCTGTTGATCCTGGAAGGTGACGGCATTGGCCCAGAGATCAGCCAGGCCACGGTACAAGTCTTGCAGGCACTGGATGGCTTGCTGGCGCTGGGCCTGGTTTTTGAGCGTGCCGACATTGGCTTTAAAGCGCTTGCTGCCAGCGGCACAACCCTGCCCGCCTCGGTCTTGGCGCAGGCCCAGGCTGCCGACGGCGTGATTTTGGGCCCGGTTTCTCACAACGACTATCCGCCGGTCAGCGAAGGGGGCCTGAACCCCTCGGGCCAGTTGCGTAAGCACCTCGATCTGTACGCCAATATTCGCCCAGCGCGAACACCCCGGGGGTTCACGGCGCATGGCGGCAAGGTGGTGGACTTGCTGGTGGTGCGCGAAAACACCGAAGGCTTTTACGCTGATCGCAATATGTTTGTTGGCAGTGGCGAGTTCATGCCCACGCCCGATGTGGCGCTGGCCGTGCGCAAGATCACCCGCCAAGCCAGTGAGCGCATTGCCGAGTCGGCTTTTGAGTGGGCCATGAAGCGCCGCCGCCATGTCACGGTGGTGCACAAGGCTAATGTGCTGCGGGTGTCTGACGGCCTGTTTCTCGCGTGCACCCGTGAGGTTGCCAAGCG